>JAHFUO010000006.1:37609-41215 GCA_023265015.1 Acidobacteriota bacterium
CGTGCGATGGTGCGACAGTGGGTGCGAAGGTTCGAACCGTCGAACCTACTGTCGCACCTCGCACCTTCGCACCGTCGCCCATCTCTAAAACGTCGTCACCGGCACTCCCGATTGGCACATCGGACAAACGTCCGCCGGATAGTTCTCGGGCGCCTTGTATTCGGCAAGCGCGAAGTTTGGCGCGCTTGCGTCGGTCATCGACTCCATCCGATCGTAGATCTCGGCGGTGGCGATCACCGTGGCCCCGGCCGACCGCGCGATCGTCGCGCAGCGCGCCAGCGTCTGGCCGGTGTTCCGCACATCGTCCACCAGCAGCACTTTCTTGCCGCTGATCTGCTGGCGATAGAACCGGCTCAGGCCAGGGCCGCGGTACGCGTCCACCGAAAACGGCGCGAACAGTGTCGGCGCCTTGCTGATCGCGCGCCGGCTGTCGAGCAGACCGGCGATCGTGTGCGCGAGCAGCGACCCGCCCGTAGCGGGGCCCGCGACGACTTCCGTCGCGTCGAGCACTGAGGCGGGCAGCACGTCGATCAGATCCTGGGCGAAGCGCCAGATCGTCGACGGATATCGAAACAACTGGTGCGGGTTGAGGTAGACGCGCCCGTGATAGCCGTTGCCGAAGTCGAAGTGCCCGTCGAGCATCAGCACGTGGAACTCCTGCAGGTTCTTCACGGCCTTCTGGCGGATCTCGTCGCGTGTGCTCATCGGCCTCTACGGAATCGTTGAAATGCCGGCCTCGGGATTCAGGAACAGCGGTCTGCCGCCGACAAATGTGGCGGCAACGCCGCCGCGCAGATCCCAGCCGTCGAACGGCGTGTTCTTCGATCGCGACCGCAGCTTTGCGGCCTCCACGCGCACGTTCAGGTCCGGCGCGAGGATGGTGATGTCGGCCGGCGCCCCTTCCGACAGCGTGCCGCCGGTCACCTTGAGAATCCGCGCGGGGTTCACCGACATCAGCTCCACCAGCCGCGGCAGCCGCACGCGCCCCGCGTGCACGAGGCGATCGAGCGCCAGCGATACCGCAGTCTCGAGGCCGACGATGCCGAAGGGGGCGCGATCGAATTCCACCTTCTTCTCGTCGTAGTGGTGCGGTGCGTGGTCGGTGGCAATCACGTCCACGGTGCCGTCGGCGATGCCGGCCAGCATCGCGTCGCGATCCGCGGCCTCGCGCAGCGGTGGGTTCATCTTCGTGTTGGTGTCGTAGGCGACCGGCGTCGCGAGCGCTTCGTCCGTCAGCGTGAAGTGATGCGGCGCGACCTCGCACGTCACGCGAACGCCGGCTTCCTTCCCCTTCCGGACCGCGCGCATCGACGCGCGCGCGCTCATGTGCGCCACGTGAAATGCATTGCCGGTCAGCTCCGAAAGCAGCACGCCGCGCTCGACGCCCAACGCCTCGCACGCGCCCGGGATCCCTCGAAGGCCGAGCGACGCCGCATGAAACCCCTCGTGCGCCACGCCGTCGCCCATCAGCGACGGCTCCTCGCAGTGCTCGATCACCACCATCCCGAACATGCCCGCGTACTCCAGCGCGCGCCGCAGCAGCATCGCCGTCTTCACCGGGTGGCCATCGTCGGTGATCGCCACGCAGCCGGCCTTGTGCAGGTCGCCGATGTCGGCGAGCAGCTCGCCTTGCGACGAGCGTGACACGGCGCCGATCGGGTACACCCGCGCGAGGTTGGCGTCCCTCGCCTTGTCGAGGATGTACGTGGTCACGTTCGCATCGTCGTTGACCGGGTTCGTGTTCGGCATGCAGGCGACAGCGGTGAAGCCGCCGGCGACCGCCGATGCCGTGCCGGTCGCGATCGTTTCCTTGTGCTCCTGCCCCGGCTCGCGCAGGTGCACGTGCATGTCGATGAACCCGGGACACACGATCAGCCCGCTGGGAATCTCGACGACTGTTGCGCCGTCGGCAGGCAGGCCGACGCCGACGCGCGCGATGCGATCGCCGTCGACGAGGACGTCGCGCACGCCATCGATCCCGTTGGCGGGATCGACCACGCGTCCGCCCTTAAGCAGCCTCTTCATGTTCCGCTCCACCCGCCAGCAGGTACAGGACCGCCATCCGCACGGCCACGCCGTTGGCGACCTGGTCGAGAATCACCGAGTAGGGACCGTCCGCCACCTCCGACGCGATCTCGACGCCGCGGTTCATCGGGCCCGGATGCATGATCATCACGTCCGGCTTGGCGAGCGTCAGCCGCGCCTCGGTCATCCCGAACACGTCGAAGTATTCGCGCAGCGACGGGAAGTACGCGCCTTCCATCCGCTCGAGCTGAATCCGCAGCAGCATGATCACGTCGGCGGAGGCGACGGCCTGCTCGACGCTGTTGGTCGGCGTCACGCCGAAGCGCCTGGTGTCGGCGGGCATCAGCGTCGGCGGCCCGCACACCCACACATCGGCGCCCATCTTCGTCAGCAGGTGAATGTTGGAGCGCAGCACCCGGCTGTGGAGCAGGTCGCCAATGATGGCCACCTTCAGCCCCCTGAGCTGCTTCTTGCGCTCGCGGATCGTGTACGCATCGAGCAGCGCTTGCGTCGGATGCTCGTGCATGCCGTCCCCGGCGTTGATGATCCCGGAGCGGCAGATGCGCGACAGCAGGTGACACGCGCCCGACGAGGAGTGGCGCAGGACGATGATGTCCGGGTTCATCGCCTCGAGATTCATCGCGGTGTCGGCCAGCGTCTCTCCCTTCACCACGCTCGACGTCGCGATCGCGATGTTCAGCGTGTCGGCGCTGAGGCGCTTCTCGGCTATCTCGAACGACGTGCGCGTCCGCGTGCTCGGCTCGAAGAAGAGGTTGACCACCGTCTTGCCGCGCAGCGCCGGCACCTTCTTGATCGGCCGCAGCCCGATCTCCTTCATGGCGTCGGCGGTGTCGAGGACGAGCGTGATTTCCTCGGGGAGCAGGTCGGCGATGCCGAGCAGATCCTTCGACCGGAGCGAGGTGACCGCCGGCGGCCGATCCACGTTGTGAACGGGAGTGCTCATACCGCGGCCTCCTGCTGCAACACCACTTCATCCTGTCCGTCGGTTTCCTGCAGCCGCACCTGGACGCTTTCCTCGGGACTCGTCGGGAGGTTTTTCCCCACGTAATCCGCCTTGATCGGCAGCTCGCGGTGCCCGCGGTCGACGAGCACGATCAGCTGAATCGCTTTCGGGCGGCCGAAGTCGATCAGCGCATCGAGCGCCGCCCGCGTCGTCCGGCCCGTGTAGAGCACATCGTCCACGAGCAGGATCTTGCGATCGTCGATCGAGAAGGGAATCTCCGTGCGGCGGACGACCGGCTGCGGCCCCACGGTGTGACGCATCAGGTCGTCGCGATACAGCGTGATGTCCAGCGCGCCGGTGGGAATGTCGTGCTGCGTGATCTCGCGAAGCGTGCGCGCCAGCCGGCGCGCGATGTGCACGCCGCGCGTACGAACGCCGACCAGCGCGAGATCTTCCACGCCCTTGTTGCGCTCGACGATTTCGTGTGCGATGCGGGTGAGGGTGCGGGCGATGCGGTCCGCGTCCATGACGACGGCGGACGTCGATTCAGGCATGTTCACCTCTTAGCGACCTCGCAGGGTCGCTTTAAAGAGCGGAGTCAGTATACAGCAGGCAGC
>JAHFUO010000006.1:41315-70283 GCA_023265015.1 Acidobacteriota bacterium
GCTGCCCGCTATTGTTATACTCGCCTGCTAATGCTCGTCGACGTCGAGGCACGCGTGATCCGCAACACGCGTCTCTCCTCCGACTACAACGTCATCGCGCTTGCCGCTCCAGACATCGCCGCCGCTACCGCTCCCGGACAGTTCGTCATGGTGAAGTCCGGCCGCGGCCGCGATCCGCTGCTGCGCCGCCCGTTCTCGGTCTTTGAGGTGCTTTGGTCGAATGGCCGCGTTGACGGCCTCTCGCTTCTCAGCAAGCGAGTGGGCGTGACGACCGGCATGCTGTTCGATTCGGTCGAAGGGGACACGGTCTCGTGCCTTGGGCCGCTCGGTCAGCCGTTCGCGGTCGTTGACCCGCCCGCTGAAGCCTGGATGGTGGCGGGCGGCGTCGGCCTCGCGCCGTTCGCGACGCTCGGCGACGCCCTTGTCGCGCGCAAGACGACGACGACGCTGTTTTACGGGGCGCGAAGCGGCGCGGAGCTCTTCTATCTCGACTGGTTCACAGCGCGCGGGATCCGCCTCGTGCTCGCGACCGAGGACGGCAGCATCGGGGATCGTGGACGCATCACCGTGCCGCTCGAGCGCGAGCTGCGGCGCGCCGCGTCCGCCGAGGTCATGGTCTACGCCTGCGGGCCGGAGCCGATGCTCGAGGCCGTCGCGCGCGTGGCGGCGACGTTCAAACGCCAGTCGCAGGTGTCGGTGGAGCGCGTGATGGGCTGCGGCATGGGCGGCTGCTACAGCTGCGTCATCCCCGTTCGCGACGCGCACGCCGCGCAGCACGCCGGGTCCGAAAGGACCCGGCCTCCGCACCACTACGTGCGGTCCTGCATCGCAGGTCCGGTGTTCCGCGGAGAAGACCTTGTATGGGACTAGTCGAGGGGTCTTTGACGTGACGGATCTCTCTGTTCAGATCGGATCACTCCGTCTTCGTAACCCGCTCATCGCCGCAAGCGGATGCTTCGGATACGGCGTCGAGTACGCCGAGGCGGTCGACCTCTCCACGCTTGGCGGCGTCGCGGTCAAGGGACTGTTCCTGAAGGAGCGCGAGGGGCACCCGCCGGAGCGCATCGTCGAAACGCCCTCGGGGATGCTGAATGCCATCGGCCTGCAGGGGATCGGCGTCCACCGCTTCATCCGCGAAAAGCTGCCGGAGCTTCGCCGGCTCCGCGCGACGGTCATCGTCAACATCTGCGGCAGCACGCTGGACGAGTACGTCGAGCTCGCGAGGATCCTCTCCGACGCGGAAGGCGTCGCTGCGCTCGAGCTGAACATCTCGTGCCCGAACATCAAGGAAGGCGGCATCACGTTCGGCTGCAGCCTGCACGGCACCTTCGATGTCGTCAGCGCGGTGAGAAAGGTCACGTCGCTTCCGGTCGTCCCGAAGCTCACGCCGAACGTTGCGGACGTCGCGTCGTTCGCGAAGGCCTCGGAGGATGCCGGCGCCGACGGGGTCTCGCTCGTCAACACGTTCCTGGCGATGGCGATCGACGTCGACACGCGCCGCCCCATTCTCTCGAACATCGTCGGCGGCCTGAGCGGGCCGGCCATCAGGCCGATCGCGGTGCGCATGGTCTACGAATGCCGGCGCGCGGTGAAGATCCCGGTGATCGGCATGGGCGGGATCGCCAGCGCCAGCGACGCGCTCGAGTTCATCATCGCCGGCGCGACGGCGGTGCAGGTCGGGACGGCGAATTTCGTCGACCCGTTCATCTGGGCAAAGCTGCTCGACGGCCTCAACGACTACATGCGCCGACACAACCTCGAGCGCATCAGCGACCTGGTGGGAACGATCGACACCAGCGCGCGCGACAAGCAGTGGATCAGCTCCTAGTCGCGCTCGACGTCGACACAGGCGAGCGCGCGATGCAGCTGGCCACCGCGCTCCGCGGCGTCGCCGGCGGGTTCAAGGTCGGCAGCCGGCTGTTCACCCGCGAAGGGCCTGCGCTCGTGCGGACGCTCGTCGATGCCGGGGCGCGCGTCTTCCTCGACCTCAAGTACCACGACATTCCGAACACGGTCGAGCAGGCGGTCGAGTCCGCCGTCCACACGGGCGCGTGGATGATCAACGTTCACGCATCGGGTGGCGCGGCGATGATGCAGGCGGCGGCACGCGCCGCTCGTGAGACGTCCGCGACGCTTGGACGCGTTCCGCCGTTGATGATTGCGGTGACGGTGCTCACGAGCATGGACCAGGGGGCGCTGCGTGCCGTTGGTGTCGAGCGGCCGGTGCTCGAGCAGGTGCTGGCGCTCGCGCGAATGGCCCAGGCAGCGGGATTACAGGGAGTCGTGGCGTCGGCGCAGGAAACGCCCGCGATTCGCAAAGCGTGCGGTCCGGTGTTTCAGATCGTGACGCCCGGCATCCGCGGCGCATCCGCGGGCACCGAGCGCAACGACCAGTCGCGGACAATGGGGCCGGCGGAAGCGATACGAGCGGGGGCGAGCTACATCGTGGTAGGGCGGCCGATTATTGCTGCGGCGGATCCACGCGCGGCGGCGGAAGCCATTGTTGCAACCTGCTTTGGCCGGCCCTCGCAGAAGTAGGGGCCGGCTTCAGCCGGCCCGTCGTTAATTTCGTCGTCATGATGAAACGCGCACTGCGGCAGCTCCGGCGGCTCTTGTCTCCCGCGCTCCGGCGGCCGGACCTGCTTGCCAGCGAAGAACTCGAAGCGGGACTCGATGTGGTCTACCGTTTCCTTCTCGCCCGCGGGGCGGACGAAGGCGGCCGCCGCCACTACCTGCGACTCATGCGCGAGGAGGGGATGAAGCTCCGCGAAGTCGCGGCGGAGATTGCGGCGTCAGACGAGTTCCAGCGGCGGCTGAAGCGCCGCACCGGCCGATTCAACGAACAGCTCACGGACGCCCCGCCTCCCGAAGGCTTTGTCGACGTCCGCGAACTGATGAACACGCTCAGCGTCGCGGAGCTCGCGGCGACCGCCGAAGACTACTTCCGGAAGACGATCGATTTCGCCGATCGCTATCTCGCCAAACCGCTCGCCGATCCGCATGACGCGCCGGATCTTCTCGGGTCCTTCGCCCAACTGCTTGGCGGGCTCCGCCTCGCGCCGGGGATGGCGGTTCTCGACTTCGGCGCCGGTACCTGCTGGACGACGCGCTTTCTCACCCAGCTCGGCTGCGCGGTCACGGCGGTCGACGTGTCGGCGACGGCGCTTGCGCTCGGCAGGGATCTCTTCACCAGGCTGCCTCCCCTCGGCGACCGGCCCGAGCCGCGCTTCCTTCTGTTCGACGGCTACCGCATCGAGCTTCCGGACGCGAGCGTCGATCGCATCGTCTGCTTCGACGCCTTTCACCACGTTCCGAACCCCGCCGACGTGATGCGTGAGCTGGCGCGCGTGCTTCGTCCCGGCGGGATCGCCGGGTTCTCCGAGCCCGGCCCGAATCACTCGAAGGCGGCGACGTCGCAATACGAGATGAAGAACTTCACCGCGCTGGAGAATGACGTCGTCATGGCGGACATCTGGCGATGGGCCCGCGCGGCCGGCTTCTCCGGCCTCGAGCTGGCGATCTTCAGCACCGAATCGTGCCGTGTGTCGCTGCAGCAGTTCGAGGATCTGGTCGCCGGAGGTGCGCCGCTCGACGAATATGGGGAACGACTCCGCGGCTTCCTGACCGGTCATCAAATGTTTTTCCTCAGGAAGGGCGAGCAGACGATCGACAGCCGCGATCGCGACGGACTGCGGGGAGAGATCGCGATTCACCTCGAGCGCGCGGAGGTGCGTGGAGGCGAACCGCTCCGTGGCCGGGCCACGGTCCAGAACGTGGGAGACGCGGTGTGGCTGCCGGGACAGACGCTGGTCGGCGGAGTCAACCTGGGCGTCCACCTGCGGACCCGCGACGGACGCCCGCTCGCCGTCGATTTCCAACGGATCGGGCTCGAGACCAGCACGGTGCCCGGCCAGGCGCAGGTCGTCGACTTCGCGTTCGCGCCGCCGGCGCCAGGCGAATACCTTCTCGAATTCGATCTCGTGAGCGAGGGGGTCGGCTGGTTCGAGATGAACGGGTCGGCAACCGCCACGGTGGCGATTGCCGTCCGATAGGGGGACTCAGCGGTGGCTGACAACGTGACCGGTTCGCGCGCGCTCGCCCTTCCGCTCGTGTTCACGTCGGGCCTCGTCGCCTTCGCGTTCCTCGATTCCGTACGACAGAACCCGTCGCTGTTGCGAGCGTTTCTTGGCGCCGCGGCGGTACTGATTGTGTGGAATGCCGTGCTCCTGGCATCGGCACTGCGCACGGGCCGTACGCTGACGCTGGAGATCGTCCTGCGGAAGCAGCACTATCTCCAGGCGTGTGCGCAGGGCTCGGTCCTCTTGTATTGGGGCTGGTACTGGCGTCAGGTGTACGACTCGGCCCACCTCATCGCCGCCCAGCTGGTGTTCGCATTCGCCTTCGATATGCTCCTCAGCTGGTCACGACGCGACACCTACACATTGGGCTTCGGTCCGTTCCCCGTCATTTTCAGCATCAACCTGTTCCTCTGGTTCAAGCCGGACTGGTTCTACCTGCAGTTCCTCATGGTGGCGCTCGGCTTCGCCGCCAAAGAACTGATCCGCTGGGACAAGGAGGGCCGGCGCGCCCACATCTTCAACCCCTCGTCGTTTCCACTCGCCGTGTTTTCGCTTGGCCTGATCCTCACGGGCAGGAGCGACCTCACGTGGGCCCAGGACATTGCGAGCACGCAGTTCTATCCACCGCATATGTATGTGATGCTCTTTCTGATCGCCCTGCCGGGCCAGTACTTCTTCGGCGTGACCTCGATGACGATGTCGGCCGTGGTGACGACCTACCTTTTCGGACTGCTGTACCACGCGGCAACGGGAATCTACTTCTTCTACGACTCGTATATCCCGATTGCCGTCTTCCTCGGCATGCACCTGCTGTTCACCGATCCGTCCACCTCGCCCCGCACCGAGCTGGGGCGCGTGATCTTCGGCGCGCTCTACGGGCTCAGCACCATCGCTTTGTACGAGCTGCTCGGGAACGCGGGCATGCCGACCTTCTACGACAAGCTTCTGCAGGTTCCCGTCTTGAACCTGTCGATCACGCTGATCGATCACGCGGCGCGCTCGAAGCTGCTGCGAGCCTTTGACCCCAGAGCACTCGCCCAATGGCTGGCGCCCCGCCAGCGCCACCTGGCGTACATGTCGGTGTGGGCGATCGTGTTTGCGGTGATGAGCGCCGGGCAAGGAGTCGGTGACAGCCATCCTGGTCAGTGGCTGCCATTCTGGCAGCAGGCCTGTAAGGATGAACGGCCGTACGCCTGTCCTTACCTCGAGAACGTCGTGTCGAGCCACTGCGACCGCGGATCGGGCTGGGCGTGTAACGAGCTCGGCATCCTTCAGGCTCAACGCGAGCTCGATCATGCAGGCGCGGCGGAATCGATGCTGCGCGGGTGCGAGCTCGGGTTTTCGCCGGCGTGCGTGAACGCCAACAGAGTGGCCATCGCCGGCACGTGGGAGGGCGCGCCGCCGACGCTCGACGACTACCCCATCATCTTGAGGGGCAGCAAAGGTCCGATTACCGAGCGGAGTCGAGCCGCCTTGGAAGCCCTCGCATGCCGCGAGGGCTGGCCCGGCGCGTGCCAGCGGGGTGGCCGCTAATTCTTGGGCGGCACCTTCTGGTTGTTGGGTGTCAACTCATACGGAGCGCCGGTGCCGGAGGAGCCGAGAAATAGCTTGCGTCCATCGGGGAACGTGAGGTCCCGGCCGTTTGCCCTCCTCAACCCGTCCTTCGCCTGATACCCGTCGACGACGACCTCCGTTCCCGGCAGCAGCGACTGCTTGGTAAAGCCCCGCCGGAAGAGCACGTTGGGGGTCCCGGCCTCGAACGCCCAGTTTTCCACCGTCCCATCCGGTTTCTTCACATCGATGTGGAGCCACACGTGGGGATTGACCCATTCCATCTTCGTGACCGTGCCCGTGAAATGGACCGGCTTTTTCGCGTCGAATTCGGCGGCAAATGCGTGGTGCGCCCGCAGCGACACCGCCGTTCCTGCGACAAACAGACCCACGACTATCACGACAACCGTTAGTTTCGTTGACATCGACTCAGCCTCCTCCGCTTACTTTCCGTACCATTCATAGAGGCGATCGCCCGGCGGAACCTTGCGCCTGATGTCGACGACAATGGTCTCGCCCTCCCAGTGCTTGACCAGCTGCTGTTTGCGGAGATTTCCGTACAAGAACTCCTCCGCGAACTCGATGCACTGGTAGTCGAGGAGCTGAATGTTCGGCTCCAAACGCCGATAGATCGGCATCGCGATCTTCCAGGGACGCGTGAAAACTTTCGGATCCTCGACCGTCACTTCGTAACGGAGGGCGTCAGCGGAAATCGGCGTGAATCGCTCCACGACGTGCAAGGCGTCGCTGTGGAAATTTCCAGCTCTGTCGAACCAGGTCTTGTCGTTGAAATTCGTCACGTCTACGACCAGCGTGTCCCCTTCCCAGCGACCGACCGAGTGGCCCATCCAGGTGTCGTCGGGCGGGCCTTCGACTTTATCCAGGTGGATGGTGCGGGCAGCATTCGTAAACGTGTAGGCCATCTGGATCTTCGTTGAACTCTGGGCAATCTGAAAGGGATAGGGCATGTACATCGCGCGGGGAATTCCCGGCAAATAGCACTTGAGCTCCGGGTCACGGTCGATCCAGTGGGCGGCGTTCTCCTGTTTTCTCGCCAGGGCGTCCGGCGTGTAAGGAATCTGCGCATCGCCCTGCACCACGCCGAGCGATCCGGGAACTCCCGCGGCAGCGCCGAGCGCGAGCACCGGTGCCGCGGGTACTTCGGCGTAGGCATATGGATAGACGCCCCGTTGCGTCACGGCCCCCGGACGCGCCTGGTGGGCCTGGAGGTCCCAATTCGCCTCGTTGTTGGCCTGCCACACGCCGCTCAAGTTGGGCTTGCCGTCCGCTGTGCGTGAGGCTCGCGATGCCTGGCCCGCGGTCCGTGTCATCGACACGCTGATGACGGCGCTCACCGTGGCTGCGGCAATGGCCGTCGCAATGAGCGAGCTTCTGAACCGGTTTCGCATGTGATTCCTAATTTCCTAACAACGCATCCACGCCGCCTTCGGCGCCGAAATCTGTCGCCGAGTCCTTTGTCGCCGGATTGGGGCCCCGCCCCTTGGCGAAGGCGGCCTCCTCGGCCCGAGTTCCCGCAAGCAACGCCGGCAGGCCGTAGTTCCCCTCGTGACACCGGGGCTCGTAGTAGATCCGGTTCGCCTGCTCATCCTGCCTGTTCATTTCCTGCTTGACGGTCCACGGTCTCGTCCACGTCGTCGGGTCCTCGATCGTGACGGAATACCCGAGCGCCTTAGCGTCGATGCGCGTCCAGCGTTCGACCAGATGCAGGTTCTCGCGGGAGCCCATGAAGTCAGTCTTGGGAGAGAAATTGGTGACGTCGACGACGAGCGTATTGCCCTCCCAGTGGCCCCGCGAGTCCCCGAACCGCTGGCGGATGGATTGTGGAAGATGCGGACCTCCGTCAAGTGGGATGATGCGCTGCCATCCTTGCCCCTGGCCCACGTCATAGAAGATCGACACGGTTCCAGGAGACTGCACGATGCGGCGATAGCCGCCAAAATCGGGCAGTACCGCGGCCATGCACCGCTCCATCATGCTGCGGTCCTCCGGACCGTCGGAGCGGTTGAATCGTCCCGTGTTGTAGAACGAAGGGATCTCGGTCCGTTTCGGTGACGGTGGTCCGTACTTCCCGCCGGCACACCCGGCCTCGTGATTCTTGCAGGTTTGCGTGGCTTGCAGGAGCGCGAGCCGGAACTCACGCTCCGCATCGCTTCGCTGTTTCGCCGCCGGCGTCACCGGAGGAATTCGTCCATCTGGCGGATCGACGACGAGCGACGTTCGCTTGCCCGTATGTTTGATTGACTGGAACGTCGCGTTGTACGCGCCGGCGACGTCGCGTTCGCTCCCGATCTCCACGCGTTGGTCCCGACGAAGAATCGCCGCTCGCTGCTTGTCCAGTTCAGCGCGTTCCTCGTCGGTGAACTGCTCCTTGCCGGCGTACTTCGCCTGTCGCTGCAACGGCGTCTGAAAATCGTCGGTCCAGATGCCCTGCAGGTCCGGGTCGCCCCACGCGGTCTTGGAAGCCGGGGCCTGACCTGAGACTCCGACCGGCGCCACCTTCAGCAGGACGATTACGGCGAGGATCACCGCGACCACGCCGAGCACTTCGAGCAGTCGTCTTCTCATCTCATACCTCCGTGCTGGCTCCAGCTACTATGGCGTCACCGACACCTTCACCATCGCCGTGCTCCAGCAGCACACCTCGCCTGACCCGCCCTCGCCGGAGTAGTCGTTCGCGATGACGTGGAGAACGTACTCACCCGGTTCGCTGAAACTGACTGTTGTCGTCGCTTTGCCGCGGAAGGGCACATTGACGCCTCCGCCCGCCAGTATTTCCGTCGTTGGATGAGCCTTGTCGAACGTCACCGCGCCGGGCCCGCGATACTTCGACAAGAAGAACTCCACCGGAGGAGGCGGGCTCTTCGGCAGTGCCATCGTCCCGCTCGCGAACCTGGCATCGTCTGTTGCCCAGAGCGACAGAGCGAGCGGCGAAGACACCGAGGCAGTGCGGGCCACGGCCGTCGACAACAGCGCAACCGGACCCTGGACACCGGGTCCCTGTTCCTCGAGTCGCAGGACCGCGGGCGTGTTCTTGACAGCGACGTCGGTAAACGGACTGACGTTGTAGTCCGGGTGCAACCGAAGGGGAATGCTCGTGGGCTGTCCGTTCGCCACGATCGTCCACGTCAGCCGCTGATCCGGCGTCGTGAACTCTTTCGGCACCGTGACGGTGAACATGCCCCAGTGCCGGCCCGGAAGGAAATGCGTCGGCTGACCCATGTCCGGGCCGCCAGGCTCGATCCGGTTATTGGGCCCGATGGGGATGTCCAGAGGCTGGGTCGTGTTCCGATTGAAATAGCCGACGAGAAAGCTGCGGCTGCCGTCCGGGTTGTCGAACCAGCCTTCGAATGCGCCTGTGATACTCGTCCCGAATTCCCGTCTGGGTTCGCTGGGCAACTGCTGCGCTGACACCAGGACGCCGCCAGCGGCGAGGGCGGCGCACCAGCTCACGACAATCCATCGAGGGGAATGCGACCTCATGGCGGGATTTCTCAGGCGATTGGGAGCCGAGCTGAAGCCCGGCTCCCCACACCCATGGCTCGGCGTTACTTAAGCTGACTGACCGTCGTCTTCTCGGTCTTGGCCTTGCGCTCCGCGGCGACCGCCTTGTACTCGTCGTCGTTCAGATAGACGACGTTCATCCAGGCGTGCGCCATCTCGTCGACCGTGCGGTCCCCATAGCCGACCCACTGGTCCGGATCGGGGTTAAAGGGGTTCGCCCTGGTGTTGTCGTACCACGCGCTCACGTGGATCACCGTGCCTTTCGGCAACAGCGGAGCCGCGTCGTCCTTGTAGATGTAATTCGTCATCCAGTTGAAATTGAACTTGCCGACGTAGCTGATGATCTTGTTGGTGCCGTCGGGCAGGATCGCTTCAACCTGCATGGCCTTGCCGCGCAAATGGAAGTGCGGCTGGAAGTTGGTGATGAGCGTGTTCTCCTTGAGCACCGTGAAGCCTTCCGTCTGCGCCACCGAGTTCGGAGGAATGTCGAGGAACTCCTGCTTCCTGAGACCCGTGAACGCAATCAGGTAGCTCCGCTTCTGCGGCTCCTGACCTTTCGGGTAGAGCCAGACTCCGATTTCAGACCCGGAGGTGATCTCTTCTCCGACGGCGTGGAGGTGCTGATCCCAGGAGATCTTCTCGCCGGGAAGAATCAGTTTCCCCGTGCCCTCGCGGAACAGGTCGTACCCCTTGCCGATCGCCCACTCCATCAACTGCGGACGCCTGTTGACGAGATCGACCGGGCGGGGATCCGAGGCCGCTCCCGCAAAGCCATTCGCCGTCCCGGTGTTCACCGCATCGGGATCGTTGTTCAGGACCAGATACGCGATCGCGTGGTGCACGATCCTGCGCCCCTTGAGTTGGGTCGGTCGAATCTCGACCATCCTGGCCCAGCGCGGCTCGGTCAGAGGAATATCGCTCATCGGCCGGTACCAGACATCCTGGTGCTGGGCCGGCATCGTGTACTCGGAAGATCTGATCACGAGATCGGGTGGACCGAAGCCGTCTCGCACACCCTGCCACTCGTTGTCGGTGACAAGCGGCTTGGGCGGCGGCATGTCCTTCGGGTCGCCCTCCGGTGCACCCGCATCGACCCAGCGAACGAGCGTGTCGATCTGTGCGTCGGTGAGTGACATGTCGTTCTTGAACTCGTGAATACCGACGCTCGGGTCGATGTGCCACGGCGGCATCTGGCGCGTCATGACGCGTTGCTTGATCGACTTGGCCCACGGGCGGGCGTTCTCGAACGTGATGAGCGACATCGGCGCGATCGAATTCGGCTGATGACACTGCTGACACTTTTCCTGGAGGATGGGGGCCACATCCTTGGAGAACGTCACCTGTCGAGTAGTGGAGTCGGCCGCCAGGCTCGGCGCCGCCATGGCCACTACCGCGCCCAGTGTCCCTGCGCAGGTCTGAGCGATACGCAACAAAGGCAACCGACGACCAGTCATGAGCGCCTCCTGTAACGCCGGGTCCAAAAGGACCCGGCCTCCGCTGTGGAGGGCGGGTCTTTTCAGACCCGCCTAACCGATCGACAACCCGGGTGGAAAGTCTAGCCCAGATAGACCGCCGACGCACGAGGATTTCTGTGGAACCCAAACGCGCCGTATCCTTACCGATTCCCTCGCACCGCATCCTCGAGCGTGGACACGTTCACCGTGAACGGCACCGTAATCACCTCGCCTTTCCGCAGAAACTGGCTCCACGCGCGGTAGCGGCCCGGTCTCGGCAGGTAGCCTTCAAAGGTCACGCTCGGCCCGCCGAACCCTTTCGTGATGTCGCTCTCCGGACCCTCAAACGGATGCGAGTGGACGTAGTCGCGCATGTCCTCGCTCAGGATCAGCGTGTGGCCGAACGCGCCGAGGTACGGCTGGAGATCGGTGACGGGTTGGCCCGTGGCCGCGTCGGCCAGCGTGAACGCCAGGTGCCCGTACTGGCCCGCCACGAGGATCGACGGCTCGAGCCTGACGTAGGCGGTGATGGAGCCGACCGTCTTGCTCGAGACGGTGTCGGGCTCGAGATGTGCCGCTTGCGACTCGAGATCCCCTGCGAAGTCCGCCGTCACCAGCGTGCGCCCGATGAACTGAGGCGACCCCCCGGTGGGGAGGAAGTCCGAGAGGATCTGATAGTAGCCAGGCTTTGGCAGCTTCACCTCAATCGCCCACGTCCCATCGGGCCGCTGCTCGGGGTGGATGTGCTCGAACATGTTCATGTCGCGGCTGACGACGAACAAGTGGAAACGCTTCTCGTGCACGACCTCGAAGCTCGTGATGCGAGCACTGGTTCCAGGGTGGCGGACGGTAAAGAACATCGTGAACGGCACACCTGCCTTCACGACGGTCGGCGCAGTCGAGAGCTCGAGGGCGTACTCGCGGGTGTCAAACGGATCGCCCGCGACGAGCGCCATCCCGCACTTCCTGCACCTGCCGCCGTCGGCTGCCGTGACCTCGGGATGCATCGGGCAGAACCACGCGGTGAATCCTGGCGGAGGCGAGGGGCCCTGGAGCGGCGCCGCGCCCAGCGAGAACATCGCCGTCACGATGACTGCGAGTCGCCATGCACGTCGGATGCTCAGCATGCTATTTCCGCGTCGTCGTTGGATAGTGATTCAGCGTCACGGTGAACGGGGCAATCGCAGACGCTGGCGCCACGTCGAAGTAGGCCGTTGCCTGGAGAAGAGAGCCCGCGGGCAACGTCACAGGCTGTCGGAAGACGTACGGTGTCTGCCAGTCCTGCCGGAAATTCTTCACCCATAGCAGAACCTCACGTGAGCCGTCCGGACGCACGAGTTTGAGCTCGAGCGACCGTCCTCCCCGTTGCATCTCTGGTCTGATGGAGACAAGCGCACGACTGGCAGGTATCCTCAGCTCCGCCGTGACGCGCCCGCCTGATATGCCCGGCCCGTCGAACGTCGCAGGCCGCAAGACGGACGTGGACACAGCGCCAGCTGACGCTGACGAAACCACGTACAAGCCGAGTCTGGGTATATCGGTCACGGTTTCCGTGATCCCGGAGTACTGCACGTCAACCGCGATTCGCGCGCGTGAAGGCATCCTGAATGCCACCCCTTCAGGGAGCTCGGTTGAGGAGCGCCACGGCGTCCAGCCGCCGAGATATCGGTCCGTGCCGGCAACGCTGAGGAATGCGGCGCGGGTCACACGCGCATCACCGGGCTTGAAGTCGAATCCCCGCACCCAGGTCTCGCGTGTCAGCCCGGTGTCGATGATGAGCCTCTTGAAGGCGGGGGCACTGCCGGCTTCGACGATCGCGCCCGACGTCGGCGTCAGGACCACATCGGGAGGTCCGAGCATCCAGTGTGCGCCGTGGTCGATGAATTCGGGCGCATCACCTTGGCCCTGCGGCACTCCGCCATCGACCCAGGAAACGAGGAACTCGAATTCGCGCGGCGTCAGCCCGATATCGTTGGAGAACGCGCCGTATCCCCGCTCGGCCGGCCACGGCGGCATGCGACGCGCGAGGGCCTCTTCCTTGATGGCCTCCGCCCACGGCCGCGCGTCCCCGTACGTGACGAGCGGCATCGCCAGCTTCCCGTCGGCGTGGCACTGCAGGCACTTCCGCTGGAGCAGCGATGTGATCTCGCGATTGAACAGGACGGTCGTGGTCGTCGGGTTGTGCGAGTACGCGCTGCGCGGGTCCAGCGTCCACGCCGCAGCGACACACATCACCAAAGTGGCGACTGCCTGCTTCATCACTTCCTGAGGAAGTGCCTACCTGCCTTACTTCGCCGTGATGATGAAGTGCCCGCGGCGGTTCTGCATGTAGCACGCTTCGGTCATTTCCGTGCACACGGGCGCCTCTTCACCCTTGCTGATCGCCAGCATGCGGCCGGCCCCGATCCCCAGGCTCACCAGGTAATCCTTCACCGCGCTCGCACGGCGCTCGCCCAGCGCGAGGTTGTACTCGTTGGTGCCGCGCGCGTCGGCGTGCCCTTCGATCGTCACCCCGATTGACATCCACCGGCGCATGTAGTCGGCGTTCCGCTGTAGTGCCGCGCGGGCGTCGTCTCTGAGCGTCGACATGTCGTAATCGAAGGAGACATCAGCCAGCGGCCTCTCCGCGTTCAGCTGGTCCAGCGTCTTGCGCTGGAAGATCTCGTCTTCCGTCAGCGGGCGCGGCGGGGGCGCCGGCGCGGGTGGCGGCGGTGGAGGTGGCGGTGGTGGAGGCGGCGGCGCGGCAACCGGCGGCGGTGCCGGCGGTTGCGGTGCCGGCGGCGGCACCTTCTTCGCGCATCCCGTCAGCACAATCACGATCGCGAGCAGGATGGCGGTGACTGATATGTGGCGCTGGCTCATAGAAGCGCTCCTCAGTGTTGGTGGTGCGTTTTGCCGCGTCGAGCTTACAGGCCGATACCGGCAGTGTCAATCAACGCGTGACCGGCTCGACGCGGCACTCGAAGATCCGCAGGCCCAGATGCCGCTCATCGCTGGTACCCTCGGCGGGTCCCGGCAGATAGATACGATCGGTTTCAATCGCAATCGCGCCCGCGGATCGGGCCACGGCGTCGGCCGGAACCGCCACGCTCCATTCGAAGTCGGCGGCCGGCTTCAGTTGTGCAATCGTGCTGCCGCCGGCCGTGACCTTCACGGTCGTGGGCGCGTCGAAATAGCGCAGCGGCGACTCGCCGCGCAAGGTGATCCGAACCGCCTGGGTGGGCCCCTTCACCTGCAGAACCGACCGTTCGCTGGTCCACCGCCATTTCAGCCCGGTTTCCACGACGAACTCGTCCTCGTGCCATCCGTCGCCGTAGCCGAAAATCATCTGGCTGGACGGCTGAACATCGAACTGGCGGACCGCGGCTGGCGCGGGGCGCTTCGGGTCCGCGCTGCGCGATGAGATCGTCACGGTCGCGAACGGACCGGCACCGGCCAACCCCTGGGGCACGTCGATGAAGCGAAGGAAGTTGCGATCCTTCAGCGTGAGCACCCATTGATCGATCGCCCTCCCATCGATCGCCAGCTCGAACTGCGCGTCCGGATCGCCGGCATTGCCGAGGTGGCGTCCGCCGACCACGAGATGGAAGGGCCCCTGACGCCGACGCACCCAGGCTTCGATCGGCCGATGGTCAGGGCCCGTCCCGTCCAACTGCGTGATCCCGCCGGCCTCGGGTGTCAGCGACCATCCCCGTCCCGCGAACCATCCGGGCACCTGCAACCGGTACCAGTCGACGCCAAGCGGGCGCGTCCCGCCCAACTCCGGTCGCTGCTCAACGCTCCAGTGGTAGCGGACGACGTCGTGACGGCTCTGCGGATCGATGAGCGCAAGGTCGGTGCGCCGGGCATCCGCCAGGAACCAGACGGGCGCCGTGCCGCCGCCGCGCCAGTAGTCTTCCGGCCCGAGCCACTCGTACCGCAGGGGCGGTTCGACGATATGGAGGGGACCGGTATCGGCGGCCTGCAGCGGCCGCAGCACCGCGTAGTGGCTGTAGACAGCAGCCGGCGGCTGCACGCGCCCGCGCTGAACGGCATCGGCAATCGCTCGGAACGCCGGATGCGGATCGCGGCCGTACGCGACGCCACCGGGAACAGCAACGATCAGCGCGCTGCCGACGAGTGGAACGGCAATGACCGACGTGAACCGCCCTGCCAGCGCAACGGCTCGCGCCGCGAGCCACGCGATCGGCACGAGCACCGGCAGCGCGTAGCGGACGGTATCGAGCTGCTGGAACAACAGGTGAAAGACGAGATACGGAACGAACGCGAGCGCGAGCACGAGCAGCGCACGCCACTCGCGCAGCAGCATCACCAGCGCGCCGATGGCCGCCGCGACGCCGACCGTGAGGGCGAGCGGGATTGAAGCCCACGGCAACACGAGCGTCTGGTAGAGCCCGATGGCGAGGTGCCGCGGCGTCGGGTTCGACCACAACATGTCGACCCAGGCGAAGTCTGCACCGCCCTGGCTGCCCAGCGCACGCACATATCGCTCAACGCCTCCGCTCGCGATGACGAGCGGGATGCCCCATGAGAGGCAGCCGGCCGCGAAGGCTGCGAGGGGACGCGACAGCAGCCATCCGCCTTCGGCTTCGGCGCGACTTCGCCACCGCTCGATGAGCGCAAACGCGAGCACCGGGCCGGTCAACACCGCCGTCTGCACGCGAATGCCGGCCGCGATCCCGGCAAGCAGCGCGCCTTGAATCAGGCGAGCCCGGATCGCGGACGTTCCGCCTTCGCGCTCCGAGCTTCGGCGGACAGGTCCGCCTTCGCGCTCCGAGCCTCGGCCGACAAGGGAAGGTCCGCGCCGCAGCAGCAGCGCCTGCGCGCCGATGGCGAGGGCAAGCCCCGGCATGTCGCTCATCGGACGCAGCCCGCACATCCAGAAGGTCGGCGCAGCGGCGAGAAGGAGCGTCGCCCACACGACCGCCGGCTGCCGGCTGCCGGCTGCCGGCTGCCGATCCGCGAGAGCGGCAAACAGAAACCACGCGGCGATGATGCACGCCGCGCCGCCGATCGCCGACCAGACTGCGAGCGCCCGAGCTTCGGCGCTCGCGCCGGTCATCGATGTCACTCGCTCGACAACGGCGAGTGAGGCGTGGCCCATCGCCATGTACACGGGATAACCCGGCGGATGCGGCTGATACAGCGCGGGATCGAAATGGCGCAGGCCCAGCGCGAAGTTGATCGAATCAATGTCTTCCAGCGACGGCGCCAGGAAAGGTACGTGGGCCGCGAGATACAGCGCGGCGATGACAAGAACGACCGCGCCGCCCCTGTTCGTGGTTAGCGGTTGGTGGTTGGTGGTTGCGCTCACTGGCAGGCCGGCTGAGGCTCACGCCGGCCTGAGAAGGACACCTTCATGCAGGCTGCCCATCCGGTATCCCTGGGGATCGATCGTGACCTGCTCATAGCCCAGCGCCCGGATCCCGCGCACGATTCGCTCGCTGGTCTCCGTCTCGAGCGCGCGCGGAAGCTCGTCGCGCCCGATCTCGATGCGGGCACGCTCGTCGTGATGGCGCACGCGGCACACGCGGAAGCCCAGGTCACGCAGCACGCGCTCCGCGCGCTCGATCATCCGCAGCTTCTCGGCGGTCACCTCGGAGTGGTACGGAATGCGCGACGAGAGGCACGCGGATGCCGGCTCGTCCCACGTCGGCAGCCCCGCGCGCCGCGACAGCTCGCGGATGTCGTCCTTGGTCAGATCCGCCTCGTCGAGCGGGCTGCGGACGCCGAACTCGCGCGCCGCCTTGCGCCCGGGACGATAGTCGCTGCGATCGTCGGCGTTCGCGCCGTCGACGATCGTCTGGATGCCGCGCGCCGCCGCGATCCTGGACAGCGCCGTGTAGAGCTCGTGCTTGCAGAAGTAACAGCGGTTCACCGGGTTGGCGCGATAGTCCGGCCGCTCCAGTTCGCCCGTGTGAATGATCTCGTGATGCAGCCCGAACTTCCGCGCGATCGAAAGCGCCAGCTGCCTGTGGTGATCGGGATAGCTCGGGCTGTCGGCGGTGATGCAGAGGGCGCGCGTGCCGAGCACCTGCGTGGCCGCCCACGCCAGGAAGGCGCTGTCCACGCCGCCGCTGAACGCGACGATGACCGAGTCGAAGCCCGCGAGCAGATCGAAGAGGCGCCGATGATCGGGCCCCTCACTCACTCGTCCAAATCCTCTTCTTCGTCGAGGCCTTCCTCGTCGTCATCGAGGTCGTCTTCGTCGTCTTTCTTGACTTCGTCGTCCTCATCCTCCTCGTCGTCCTCGTCGTCGTCATCGTCGAGATCGTCCTCATCGTCGTCGGCAATCTCGACCTGGCCGGCGCCCGCCAGGACGAGGTTCTTCCCGCATTCCGGGCAACTGAAGGAGTCGCCCTCCTCGTAGTCAGCGGTCTCGATCTCGTCGAATTCACACTCGGGGCAGGTCGCCATACGGGCTCCATGCGGCGGGGCAACCCGCCACCAGAAGGTCCGGGAACGGCCGCATCCTCAGGTGGATCCAGCACTTCCCGTTGGAACGCTGGATTATAGCGAGATCCTAATGAAGTCCGCAATGAAGCCTAAGGTCACCGACTGCCGATACCGATACTCATAAGCGTGAGCTTTGCCACCATCGTGGCCGCCAAGACGGTCATCGTCGCCGACGACACGGCGTTCGTCCGCGATCGGTTCAAGGCGGCGCTCGAGGGCGCGGGGCACCGCGCCGTGACCGTGGCCAACGGTTCGGAGCTGGTCACCCGCGTGAAGGCGGAGCTCGACAAGATCGACCTGATCGTCGTCGACCTGCGGCTGCCGCAGGCGAACGGCGTCAACCTCGTTCGACTGCTGCGGCGGATCAATCCGGAGAAACCACCCATCGTGGTGTTCAGTGGCACGATCGCGAACGCCGCGGAAGTCAGGGAGCTCGCGTTGCTGAACGTCGCGGGGTACGTCAACGAGTACACCGCGCTGCAACACATTCTTCCCTCGCTCGCGCCACATCTCTTTCCCGGCGACTACAACCGCAGGACCGGACCGCGGGTCGTGCTCGGCATCCCGATTGCCTACCGCTTCGGCAACACGATCGCCGCGGCGGTCACGCTGAACATCAGCAAGGGCGGAGTGGCAGTGCGGACGACGAGCCCGCTCGACGCGGGCGCGGTCGTGAAGACGCGCTTCCGCCTGCCGATGGGCAAGAAGGACGTCGACGTGGACGCGAAGGTCTGCTGGAGCGATCGCCGCGTCGGCATGGGCCTCGAGTTCATGAACGTCAGCGCCGCCGACCAGGCCAGCGTGGCCGAGTACGTCGACTCTCACTTCTTTACGAATAGAAAAGCCTGACAGGTTTCGTCTTCGTGATCGTCGTGGCTAGCGCGCGCGGAGCAGGCGCAGCGCGTTGGCGACGACGATGACGGTGGCGCCGGTGTCGGCGAGCACGGCCATCCAGAGCGTCGCGATGCCAGCGACCGCAAGCGCGAGGAACGCCGCCTTCAGGACGAGCGAGATCGCCACGTTGGTCCTGACGTTGCGCATCGTGGCGCGCGCGAGGCGGATCGCGTAGGGAAGCTTCAGGAGCTCATCCGACATCAGCGCCACATCGGCCGTCTCCAGCGCGGCGTCGGAGCCGGCGGCGCCCATCGCGACCCCGACATCGGCTGCCGCCAGCGCCGGTGCATCGTTCACTCCATCCCCCACCATCAGCACCGCGCCATGCGCGGCGCGCAGCGATTCGACCATCGCCTGCTTCCGCTCGGGGAGCAGCCCCGCGTGGTATTCGTCGACGTGCAGCTCACGCGCGATGGCGGCCGCGGTCACCTCGTCGTCGCCGGTGAGCATCGCGATCACGGACATGCGCTGGCTTCGGAGCATCTCGATCGTCTCGCGCGCGGTCTCGCGCGGGCGATCGGCCACGGCAATCGCGCCGAGCGCCATGCCGTCTGCCGCGACGAACACGAGCGACTTGCCTTCGCCGCGCAGCCGATCGGCATCGGCCCACGGGCGAGGCAGCGCGATGCCGCGCAGCTCGAAGAAGCGCTCGTTGCCGATCGCGACGTGCCGTCCGTCGACGACGCCTTCGGCGCCCATGCCCGGCACGGATGCAAAGTGCTGCACCGACGGCAGGCCCGGCACCAGCGCGTGGGCGTGGCGCGCAATTGCGATCGCCACCGGATGCGCCGAGCGCGACTCGACGGCAGCCGCGAGGCGCATGACGTCCAGCGGCGCGGCGGCGCCGATCGGCGCCACGTCGGTGACGTTCAACTCCCCTTTCGTCAACGTTCCGGTCTTGTCGAAGGCGACGATGCGGATGTCGGCGAGGCGCTCGAGATACGCGCCGCCTTTGATCAGCACGCCATTCCTCGCGGCGGACGACAGCGCCGCCACGATGGACACCGGCGTCGAGATCACGAGCGCGCACGGGCACGCAATCACGAGGAGCACGAGCGCCCGGTACGTCCAGACCGACACTGGCGCCGCGCCGGCAAACGGGGGAACGATCGCGACGAGCGCCGCAAGCGCGAGCACGATCGGCGTGTAGACCCTCGCGAAGCGGTCGACGAACGACTGCACGGGGGCCCGGCGGGCTTGCGCGGTCTCGACGAGGTGGGTGATGTGGGCCAGCCGGCTGTCGCGTCCGAGGCGCGTCACGCGGATTTCCATCGCGCCGCGGCCGTTGATCGTGCCGGCATAGACCTCGGCGCCCGGTTGCTTGTCGACCGGCCGAGACTCGCCTGTCAACGGCGCCTCGTTCACATCGCTGTGCCCTGCCACCACCAGCCCGTCGAGCGGAACCTTCTCGCCGGGGCGCACCACGATTTCCTCGCCGGGCGAAATGGCCTCAACCGGCACGCGCTCGTCGCGGCCGTTGCGCCTGACCAGCGCGTCGCGCGGCGCCAGGTCGATCAGCGCACGAATCGCCTGCCTCGCGCGCTCCATCGTCCGGACCTCCAGCCACTGAGCGATGGCAAACAGGAAGACCACGGTGGTCGCTTCCGCCCAGTCGCCCAGCGCCAGCGCGCCGGCCACCGCGACCACCATCAGCACGTTGATGTCGAGCGTCCAGGACCTGGCCGCGGTTACGGCCCGGCGGACCGGATAGATGATGCCTGCGGTGGTAGCGGCCAGATAGAGCGGCAGCGCGGCGCGCGGGATACCTAGAGTGCCGCACAACGCCGCGGACACGAGCAGCAGGCCGCAGGCGATCATCAGCTTCAGCCGCCACTCGAGCGCCGAGCCGTACGCCATCGGCTCCTCGTGCTCGAGCCACATCCGCATCCCGGTCTCGCCGACGGCATCGACCATCGCGGACGTCGTCAGCTTCGCGGCGTCGTACTTCACGTGGAGACGCTGACCGATGAGGTCGGCGGAAACCGCTTCGAGACCCGCGAGCGGCTTCAGCCGCCGCTCGAGGATCACGACCTCTTCGTTGCAATCCATCCCCTCGACGCGAAAGACCGCTTCCGCGTGGAGCTCACACGTCGTGCACGTAGTGGTGTCGGTAGCCATCCGCGCTTTTGATCCCTGATCCCTGATCCCCAATCCCCAATCCCCAATCCCGAATCCCGAATCCCGAATCCCCTTAGAAAGACCCTGTTCCTATCTTCGCGGATCCCGGCCGATTGGCGTTGCCTGACGTCCGAATCCGCGGACCTTCCGCCTTCGCTCCTCGAGCTTCGGCGGACACGCAACGGTCCGCGCCGCACGTACGGGTTGCAAGGTCCCCGCGCTGGTTGGAAGGTCCAAGCGGCGCCTATTGGTTGATTGTTGCCGGGTTCGGTGGCCATCGGCTAGCATTGCGGTTCGGTTCCTAATAAATAGCGACTTATCTGCGGGTTACGAGTCAGAGCGGAGGCAGATTCTGTGATCGAGGTCCAGCACCTCACGAAGCGGTACGGCCCCGTTACCGCGGTTGACGACGTGAGCTTTACGGTTGAGCGGGGCGAGATTCTCGGCTTCCTCGGCCCGAACGGCGCGGGCAAGACGACAACGATGCGCGTCCTGACCGGCTACATGCCGCCGAGCGAGGGCAAGGCCATCGTGGCCGGGTATGACGTCTTCGACCAGCCGCTCGAGGCGAAGCGCCGCACCGGCTACCTGCCGGAGACCCCGCCGCTCTATCCCGACATGACGGTACGCGAGTACCTCACGTTCGTGGCGCGCATCAAGAGCGTGCCGCGCAACGACTGCACGAAGCGCATCGGCGACATGATGGAGCGGACGCGCATTACCGACGTGGCGGATCGCCACTGCGGGAAGCTGTCGAAGGGCTATCGTCAGCGCGTCGGCCTTGCACAGGCGATGCTCCACAATCCCGATGTGCTGATCCTCGACGAGCCGACCGCCGGGCTCGACCCGAAGCAGATCATCGAGACGCGCGAGCTCATCAAGGGACTGGCCGGGGACCACACGATCATCCTCAGCACGCACATCCTCCCCGAAGTCAGCCAGACGTGCCAGCGCATCGTCATCATCAACAAGGGGAAGATCGTGGCAGTCGATACGCCCGACAACCTCACATCGCGCCTGCGCGGCTCCGAGACCATGTATCTGCAGGTGGATGCGCAGGGCGCCGACGCGGCTGAGGCGCTGCAGAGAGTGCCCGGCGTGACGCGCGTCGGGATCGCCGACGCGCGTGACAGCGTCACGGGCTTCGAGGTCGACAGCGCGACCGGGCGCGATGTGCGCCGCGAGCTCGCCGCGGTGATCGTCGGCCGCGGCTGGGGGCTGCTCGAGATGCGGCCGATGCGCATGAGCCTCGAAGACGTCTTCCTGCAGCTGACGACCCAGGACGCGGCCGCACAGGCGGCCCCCGCCGAGGAGGTCACACATGAATAACATCCTGGCCATCGCGCACAAGGAGCTGAAGTCGTACTTCTCGACGCCGATCGCCTATATCGTCATCGGCTTTTTCGCCCTCCTCTGGGGCTATTTCTTCTGGGTCATGCTCCTCTACTTCAACCAACAGAGCCAGCTCGGCGGCCTGGGGGGAGGTGGCAGCGTCGACATGAACCAGCAACTGATCCGTCCGCTGTTCCTCAACGCCACCGTGATCCTGCTGTTCCTGCTGCCGCTGATCACGATGCGGACCTACTCGGAGGAAAAGCGCTCGGGCACGATCGAGCTGCTGCTCACCTCGCCGCTCACCGATTTCCAGATCATCACGGGCAAGTTCCTCGGCGCGATGGGGCTGTACGCGGCGATGCTCGGGGTCACGGTCATTCACATGGTGCTGCTGTTCTCGTATGGCAACCCCGAATGGCGGCCGGTCGTCACCGGCTATATCGGGCTGCTGCTGATGGGCGGCTGCTTCATCTCGGTGGGCCTGTTCATCTCGAGCCTCACGAAAAACCAGATCGTGTCCGGAATCGTGACCTTCGGAGTGTTCCTGCTGCTGTGGGTGATCAACTGGCCCGCGTCCTTCGTTGGACCGACGACGCAGAGCGTACTGAATTACCTGTCGATTACGGATCACTTCGACGACTTCACGAAGGGGATTCTCGATACGAAACACCTGGTCTACTACTTCAGCGTCATCTCGTTCGGGCTGTTCCTGACGGCCCGAGCGGTCGACACCGAACGCTGGAGGGGCTGACGCGATGATCAAGAACATCCTCAACATCGTCGGCTGGATCGGGACGGCGCTCGTCGTCGCGGCGGTCGCCGTGCGCGTGCTCAGGCCGGGATGGGATCAATATGCGGTGTACGCCGCGTGGGCCGGGCTTGGGTGCGTCGTCCTCTACACGCTCGGGCAGTGGCGCGAGGTCATCGACTACTTCCGACGGCGCAACGCGCGCTACGGGGCGATTGCCGGCGCCAGCGTGCTGATCTTCCTCGCCGTCCTCGTGGCGGTGAACTACCTCTCGTTCCGGCAGAACAAGCGCTGGGACCTGACGAAGAACCAGCAGTTCACGCTGTCGGACCAGACGGTCAAGCTGCTGAAGAACCTCGACGCGCCGGTGAAGTTCCTCGTATTCGAGAAGGCAAACAATTTCGAGCCGTTCCGCACCAGCCTCGATGGATACAAGTACGAGTCGCCGTCCAAGGTCGACGTCGAATATATCGACGCGGACAAGAAACCGGTCGAAGCGAAACAGTACCAGGTGACGACCTACGGTACTGTCGTCATCGAGTACAAGGGGCGGGTCGAGCGCGTGAATTCAACCGAGGAGCAAGCGCTCACCAACGGCCTCGTCAAGGTGCTCACCGGCGAGAAGAAGAAGGTCTACTTCGTTCAGGGGCATGGCGAAAAGGATCCCGACAACAACGACCGTACCGGCTACAGCGGCGCGAAGACCGCGCTCGAGGGCGACAACTACGACGCTGCGAAGATTGTGCTGGCGCAGGAAAAGGACGTCCCGGCCGACGCGTCCGTCGTGATCGTCGCCGGGCCGAAGACGGACCTTCTGCAGGCTGAAGCCGACATGCTCGAGCGGTTCCTGAAGAAGGGCGGGCACGTCCTCGTGCTGACCGATCCGCCGGGAGAAAAGGATCCGCCGACGCCGGTGACCGACGCGCTGCTGAGGGACTGGGATTTCCAGGCGGGCAAGGACGTCGTCGTGGATGCGAGCGGGATCGGACAGTTGATTGGAACCGACGCCTCGGTGTCCGTCGTGGCGAGCTATCCCTCGCATCCGATCACGGATGGTTTCAACAACGTCCTCACCGCATATCCGCTCGCGCGATCGATCACGCCGATCCTGCCGGCGTCGAACGGCCGCGCCGCGATCACGATCATCCAGACCAGCCCCCGAAGCTGGGCGGAAACCGACATGACGCAGCTCAAGTCCGGCCAGGTCGAGCTGAACACGGACAAGGGCGACAAGGCGGGGCCGGTCTCGATCGGCGCCGTGACCGCGACGAACGCGACCGATGTGCCGAAGCCGGACGCCACGAAGACGGCAACCGGCGAGCAGCCGCGCACGCCGGAATCGCGGTTCGTCACGATCGGCGACTCCGACTTTGCCGCGAACTACATTCTGCGCACCCAGGGCAACCAGGATTTCTTCGTCAACACGATCAACTGGCTGGCGCAGCAGGAGAACCTGATCTCGATCCGGCCGAAGCCCCCAGGCGACAGCCGCCTGACGATGACCGCGCAGCAGGCGACCGCGGTGTTGTGGATGTCGCTGCTCGTGATACCGGCCATCGTGTTCGGCACCGGCATCTATGCCTGGTGGAGAAAACGCTAGTGGGGAGGTTCGTCGTGAAGCGGAGCGGGCCGCTCCGTTGTCGCGGCCCGCAGTTCGCGCTTGGAGGCTCGTTGTGAGTAGTGCTCAACCAGTTCGCACGGTCCACTAGGATGCGCGGGCTGACATCGACGATCGCGCTGGCCGTCATCCTGCTCGGGCTCGGCGGCTACATTTACTTCGTCGACTCGAAGAAGCCGGCGGCCGGCGCGCCGGAGATCAAGCAGAAAGCGTTTACCGTCGACGCGGACCAGATCGAGGAAGTGCAGATCAAGGCCGCGGCCGGCGAAACGACGCGCGTCGAGAAGACGGGCGGCACGTGGAAGATCGTCGAGCCTGAACAGACCGACGCCGACCAGGGACAGTTGACCAACCTGGCGTCGAGCCTTGCCTCGCTCGACATCGATTCCGTCGTTGACGAAGCGCCGTCGGACGTCGCGCAGTACGGCCTCAATCCGCCGAAAATCGAAGTCGCGTTCCGCATCAAGGGCCAGAAGGATCTCCGCCATCTCCTCATCGGCGAGAAGACGGCGACCGGCGGCGATCTCTACGCGAAGAAGGCCGAGGAGAAGCGCGTGCTTCTCATCGCCGCGTATCTCGACGGCACGTTCAACCGCACGCCGTTCGACCTGCGCGACAAGACGGTGCTGAAGTTCGACCACGACAAGGCGGACGGCCTCGAGATCACGCACGCGGGGACGACGATCCAGCTCGCGAAGAGCGGCAGCGACTGGTCGATGACGAAGCCGTACAAGACGCGGGCCGATTTCGCAGCCGCCGAAGCGGCGCTCGCGGCGCTCGCGTCGGCGCAGATGCAGAAGATCGTCGCGCCCGACGCAAAGGATCTGAAGCAGTACGGCCTCGACAAGCCCGACGCGACCGCAACGGTGATCTCCGGCAGCACGCGCGCCACGCTGGCGCTCGGAAAGACCGTGGACGGCGTCACCAACGCGCGCGATCTGTCGCGGCCGATGGTTTTTACCCTTCCGCAGGCGACGGCGGTCGACCTCGAGAAAGGGGCGGACATGTACCGGCGCAAGGACATGTTCGACGCGCGCTCGTTCAACACGGCGCGCGTGGAGCTGCATCGCGGCAGCGACACGTTCGCCTACGAGAAGACGAAGGACAAGGACGGGAAGGACGCCTGGCGCAACGCGGCCGGCAAGAACGTCGATACCGCGAAGGTCGAAGATCTCCTGACCAAGCTCTCGAACATCAGGGCGCAGCTTTTCCAGGATCGCGTGGACCCGTCGCTCAAGATGCCGACGCTCACGGCCACGGTCAAGCTCGATAGCGGCAAGACCGAGACGGTCACCTTCGCGCGGCAGGGCAACGCCGTGCTCGCCAACCGCGCCGACGAGCCCGGCAGCGCCACGGTGGAGGTCCCTGCCTTTGACGACGCGATGTCTGCGCTGGACGCTTTGAAGTAACTCTGTAATGCAAGATGCAAAATGCAAGCGCTGTCACGCGTAGCTGGCAGCGGGCAGCGCGCAGCTGGCAGAACATCCTGCCTGCTGCCGGCTGCCGGCTGCCTGCTGCACGAGTGGTGTTGGCATTTTGCCTTTTGAATTTTGCGTTGCTGAGTGCGGCCAGTTGTGCGAAGCAACGCCCGCCGCTCCAGCCAGCTCCTCAGCTCGACAACGCCCAACAGCTACGAGCGGGGATCGCCGCCGCAACCCAGATGCCCGGCGTCCAGCGCGCCACGTGGGGTGTCGTCGTCCAGTCGCTCGCGCGGAACGACCGGCTCGTCGAGCTGAATGCGCGGACGCTGATGGTGCCTGCCTCGGTCGCGAAGATCGTCAGCGTCGCGACGGCGGTCGACGCGGTCGGCTGGGACTACCGCTTCGCGACAACGCTGCGCGCCGCCGGCCCTGTCGCGGACGGCGTGCTGCAAGGCGATCTGCTGATCGTCGGCTCGGGCGATCCGGCGATTGGCGGGCGTGGCGGCGACGATCTCTCCACCTGGGTTGCGGCGCTGAAGACCGCCGGCATTCGTCGCATCAACGGCCGCATCGCCGGCGTGGACGATGTGTTCGAGGAGCCGCGGCCGGGCTTCGCGTGGTCGTGGGACGACCTGGGCTATTCGACCGGCGCGATCTTCAGCGCGCTTAACCTCGCCGAGAACCGGCTGACCGTCACCGTTTCGCCGGGCGCGCTCGCGGGATCACCAACGGCGATCGCGGTGAACCCGGAGGCGCAGGACGTCCCGCTGATGAATCGCAGCGTGACCGGCGCCGCGGGCAGCCAGCAGCTGCTCTGGCCCGAGATCCGGCCTGGTGAAACACAACTGACTGTTGCCGGCTCGATCCCGGTGGGCGCACGGCCTGCAGCGTTATCGGTGGCCGCTGGAAATCCGACCGCCTGGTTCGCGGGCGTGCTGCGGCGTCAACTCATCGCGTCGGGGATCGATGTTGGCGGCGGGGCCGTGGACGCCGACGACATCGTGGCGAGCGACTTCCTTCCAGACGAGGCGGCCATCCTCTACACGTATCATTCGCATCCGCTGTCAGACATCGCGCAACCGCTGCTCAAGGAAAGCATCAACCTGTATGGCGAGGCGGTGGAGCGTCTGAATGCGGCGGGCCCCCTGCCGCACACCAACGACCAGGCGCTCGACGGCATGAAGCAGCGCCTTCTGATGTGGGGCATTCCCGCGGATGGATTCCAGCTCGTTGATGGATCCGGCCTGTCGCGGCGCGACGTGCTCGCGCCAGATACGCTGCTCGCGATCCTGGTGCGCATGTACGACCAGAGAGGCATGTCGCCGTGGATGACGGGCATGCCGATCGCGGGGGTCGACGGCACGCTCGACGCGCGGATGAAGGGCACACCGGCGGAGAACAACGTGCGCGCGAAGACGGGAACGATGTCGAACGTCCGCTCGCTGGCCGGCTACGTCCGCACGCGGGACGGCGAGCCGCTCGCGTTCGTCATCATGATGAACAACTTCGAAGGCACGCCAGCCCAGGCCCTCGCGGCGATCGACGCCATCGCCGTCCGCCTCGCGTCATTCTCGCGACGTCCATTGCCGTAGGGGCCTTGCCCGCACATTGTACGTGGGGGCCGGCTTTAGCCTGCCCTGCACGCGACGCGGATCGCTCCGATGTCGCTCCGCAAAAGTGCTGGGCTTCGTTTGTCTACACTTTTGCTCCGGACATCGTCGCGCTCCACGCCGCGCTGTAAGAGACGAATTCAGCCGGCCAGCAATCACCGGAGACAGCGTGCGGGCGCGGCCGTGGCTCTACTCAGCGAAGCTCACGGTGATAACCATCCTAACCGGCGCTCGCACCAACGGCGGTCCAGCCGGACCACCAGCGGCGAGGCATCGGCTCTGCCTTGATTCGCGAAGGACTACGAACATGTCAGTCCGCCGGCGAGCGCGTCGTCATTGTGGTTGGGCACCCGAGCTACTACCCGCGATTCGGATTCTCAGCGACGCTCGCGCAGCCACTCCGAAGCCCGTGGAGCGGTGCCGCATTCGTGGCACTGGAGCTGGAACCAGGAGCGCTGGCGGGAATCAGAGGCCAGGTGAAGTATCCTGCGGCTTTCTTCAACCAGCCTATCGGGTGAGCGTCGCCAGACTAGTATCCCCGTGATGACTGGAGTCAGCATCGTCCGAGAGATCGACGCGAGGGAGCTCGCGTCGGCCGTGGGGATCATCGCGCGCGGCATGCGCGACAACCCGCTGCACATCGCCGCGCTCGGCACTGACTCGGAGAGGCGCGGTGCGCTCCTCATTCGGATGTTTACGATCGCGCTGCCGGTGATCCTCGCGAAGGGATCGATCCTCGGCGCCCTCGACGGCGACACACTCGTCGGCGTGGCGGGCATGGCGGCGCCAGGCCGGTGCCAGCCGTCGCTCATCGAGAAGCTCACGGTACTGCCGAGGATCTTCCCGGCCGTCGGGACCGGCGGATTCGTGCGCGTGGGCCAATGGATGGGCGCGTGGGCGCGGCACGACCTCGCCGAGCCGCACTGGCACCTGGGACCTGTTGCCGTGGACAGGCACCTCCAGGGCAGGGGGATCGGAAGCCTTCTGATGGCGGAGTACTGCGCGAGGCTGGATCGCCTGAACGCCGTCGGGTACCTGGAAACCGACAGGCCGACGAACGTGACGTTCTACGAGCGGTTTGGATTTCAGACGACAGGTGAGGCGGCGGTGCTGAGCACGCCGAACTGGTTCATGCGCCGGCCGGCGCGTAGTGAAAAGCCCAAAGCCCAAATCCCAAGTCCCAAGCCCCAAGTCGACGTGTGATTGGAATTTGGGTTTTGGGGTTTGGGATTTACTTCAAGGCCGGTACTGGCTGAGAGGCGCAAGGTGCGGCGCTGCCGCGGGCCCCGCGGCCGCAGGCATCACGGTGAGCTCCGCGGTCTCACCGTACTTCACCTCCACGGATTCCCTCCGCTCGCCGAAGCCAGGATCCTTCACCACCACCTCGCGCGTGCCGATCGCGACCGGCACGGCATCGAACGGCGCGACGCCGATCCGCTCGCCTTCAACCCACACTTCGGCGCCCGGCGTCGTCGTGATGCGAACCTGCCCGGACGGCAGCGCCAGGGTGTGGGCCGTGATCTCCCCGGGCCGAATCGTCAGGGCGACGGTCGTGCGGTAATGGAAGTGTTCGCTGACGAATTCAACGTGGTGCGTGCCGGCGTTCAGGAGCAGCTGTCCCTCGCCGGTCGTGCCGATCCGCTTTCCGCCTTCGTAGAGGTTCATCGGAATGCGCGAGAACGCCGCGAGGAAACCCGGTAGTACCGGATCGACGGGCACTGCTGTGGGGTCGTGCTCCCTCACCGGCACCACCCGGCTGGCTGCTGCCGCCAGTTGCTTGCGAGATGAGCGGGTGACTGTCACCGCGAGCGCCTTCGTCACGGCCGGAGCCTTTGCGGCGGCAGCGGATGCGGTTCTGCCGGCCGCGCCCACCCAGCCTGCCGGCTTCTTCACGGCCGACGAGAGCGTTGAGCGCAGGCTGACCGCCGCGCCAACCGCGAGCACGACGAGCGCTGCGATCAGCAACGGCTTCCATGGCACCTGCGGTGCGCGCCACGGCTGCGGCGCGGGGACGGGCTGCACAGGCGCCGGCTGCGCGGCCTGCGCGGCCTGCGCGGCCTGCGCGGCCTGCGCGCGAAGCTGCGCGAGCGTTATCGCCTGCTCGCGCTCGGCGTTGGCCTGCAGCCTCTCAACTTCGGCTTCGAGCCGGGCGTTTGCCTCGG
>JAHFUO010000065.1 GCA_023265015.1 Acidobacteriota bacterium
AGGCGCTCGAGAAGGGCAAGCCGACGCCGGTGAAGCCAAACGCCGGCGGCTTTGCGCGCATCTCGGCCGGCGCGGCGCCGTTCACCTTCGCTCCGCCGGAGACCATGCACCCGTTCGCCATCAGCATGATGGTCCGCGCGCAGGACGGCGGAACGCTGACGGCGATCAGCGGCTCGACGCTGCTGACCCGCGCTGAGACGCGCCCGAACGAGGGGCAGCCGTTCACGGCAACGACGCTCCGCGCCGACAAGGCGTTTGCGGCGTCACTTGCCGTGCAGAACGGCACGTTTGCCTACAGGTCCGCGGCCGGCACGGTCGTCGATTCCGGCGTCCGCGCTGACGGGCAGTGGCATCACATCGTGCTCAGCCACTTCACCGCACGCGGCGAGACGCTGCTGTATGTGGATGGAAAACTCGCCGGCAAACTCGCCGAGCGGCTGGAGCCGAACCGCTTCGTGATTGGCGGCCCTGGCGCGTCCGGCGCGGCGACCGCTCCGAAGCAGGCGGACTATAAGGACGTGATGATCTTCCGCGCCGGACTGAACGCGGACGAAGTCGCGGCGTTGAACCAGGGCAGGATGCTCAAAGCAAGCCTCGAAATCTACTCGCCGCTGAACGACGCGGAGTTCAAGGCCGACTCGATGGTGGAGAACCGCGCGCAGAGCCTGACCGCGCTCAAGGTCGGCTCCGATCGCATCACGCGCGTCGAGGAGAGCACCAATACCAAGTAGGAAGTTCGAAGTTCGAAGTTCGAAGTTCGAAGTTCGAAGATCGAAGTTCGAAGTAAGTCGGAAGTGCACGAGCCCGCGGCGTACTTCGACCTTACTTCTTACTTCGAACTTCGACCTTCGAACTTGCTGAGTACAGCTCGGGCCATCCGGATGTTGGCCATGTCGATCATCTTGCCGTCGTGGCCGACGGCGCCGCGGCCGCTCTTGACGGCCGCCTCGTAGGCCTCCACCACCGCTGTCGCGCGCGCCACCTCGTCGGCGGAAGGGCTGAAGATCCCGTTGACGATCGGGATCTGGCTCGGGTGGATGCACTGCTTGCCGTCGAAGCCCATGACTCGCGCGATGCCGCACGCGCGCTCGAGGCCGGCCGTGTCCTTGTAGCCGGCATAGGGACCGTCGATGCACCGCAGCCCGTTCGCGCGCGCGGCGGCCACGACGGTGTGCATCACGGCGTGCCAGCGATGCCCCGGGTAGATCTGATCGTTCTCGTCCATCTCGCCGATGTTCGACGCGGGCATCTGCATCGACGCTGAATAATCGCCGGGGCCGAAGACGAGCGCCTCGAGCCGCGGCGATGCCTGCGCGATCTCGCGGATCCAGAGAAAGCCCTTCGCGCTCTCGATCTGCGCCTCGATCCCGATCCGCCGCGTGAAGCCGCGGGCGGCTTCGATCTGCGTCAGCAGCATGTCGACGAAGACCACGTCGTGAGGGCCGCTGGCCTTCGGCAGCATGACGAGATCGAGCCGATCCCCCGCGGCTTCGACCACCTCGACGAGATCGCGGTACGCGAACGGCGTGTCGAGGCCGTTGATGCGGAACGCGCGCATCTTCCGGCCGAAGTCGAGCTCCCGCAGCGCGCGAACGACATTCGCCCGGCTCGCAGGCTTCTCATCGATGGCGACGGCATCCTCGAGATCGATGCACACCGCATCGGCCGCGCTCGCTGCTGCCTTCTCGATCATCGGCGGCCGCGATGCGGGGACGTACAGCATGCTGCGCTCAAATCGCTCACCAGGGGTTACCGCTATATCGACCATCACACCTCTTTGGTAGCCCGGAGCGCGTGAGCTCCGGGCATGTGTAGCTCAGAACAGTTCATAGGCGTGCCGCGCGCATTCGTGTTGTCGAGACGCAGCGAGGCCCCACCCGGCCACACAGGCGTTCGAATCGAGCCCCCAGTCTCGCTGCGGATCGACAACACGAATGCGGCGTGGCACCATCATCAGCTGCTTCAGAACGATCGCGGCATACCCAATACGTGTTCACCGATATACGACAAAATCAGATTTGTCGAGATCGGGGCGACCTGGTACAGCCGCGTCTCGCGAAACTTGCGCTCGACGTCGTACTCGGCCGCAAATCCAAACCCGCCGAACGTCTGCAGGCAGACGTTGGCCGCTTCCCACGACGCGTCGGCGGCCAGGAGCTTGGCCATGTTGGCTTCAGCGCCGGCCGGCTTCCCCGCGTCGAACAGCGTCGCCGCCTCGAAGCGCATCAGGTCCGCCGCGCGCACGTTCGCATAGGCCCGCGCGATCGGAAACTGCACCCCCTGGTTCCTGCCGATCGGCCGGTCGAACACCGTCCGCTCGTTCGCGTAGCCGCGCGCCTTGTCGATGAACCAGTAACCATCGCCGATGCACTCGGCGGCGATCAGGATGCGCTCGGCGTTCATCCCGTCGAGAATGTACCGGAACCCCTGCCCCTCCTGCCCGATCAGGTTCTCCGCCGGCACCTCGAAGTCCTCGAAGAACACTTCGTTGGTTTCGTGGTTGACCATGTTGCGGATCGGGCGCACGGTCATCCCCTTGTGCTCGGCGCCGCGCAGGTCGACGAGGAAGATCGACAGCCCTTCCGTTTTCTTCTTCACGTCGGGCAGCGGCGTCGTCCTCGCCAGCAGCAGCATCAGGTCGGAATGCTGGATGCGCGAGATCCACACCTTCTGGCCCCTGACGATGTACCGGTCACCCGCGCGTGTGGCGAACGTGCGGATCTTCGTGGTGTCGGTGCCGCTGGTCGGCTCCGTGACCGCGAATGACTGCAGCCGGAGCTGCCCGGATGCGATGCTCGGCAGGTATTTGCGCTTCTGCTCCTCCGATCCATGCCGAACGAGCGCGCCCATGATGTACATCTGCGCGTGGCACGCGCCGGAGTTGGCGCCTGACCTGTTGATCTCTTCGAGGATGACGGACGCCTCGATGACTTTCAGCCCGCCGCCGCCATACTGCTCGGGGATCAGCGCGGCAAGCCAGCCGGCATCGGTGAGTGCCTTGACGAAGGCGTCCGGGTACTCCGCGTGTTCCTCGACCTCCTGCCAGTACTTGCTGTCGAACCGGCCGCACAGCTCGCGAACGGCCTGGCGATACTCCGGGTACTCGTGCGCTCTTGGGTTGATGTCAGTCATTCTCGGGATTCGGGACTCGGGATTCGGGAATCGGGACTCGGGATTCGGGATTCGCGATCTCAACGGTGCGGCGCGAACCCTTTGGGTTCGCGTTCAGCGGCCGGCTTTCCTGCCCGCCGCAGCTCGGAGAGCGAAGGCGGGAGCCGGCCCATCTCGGCAAACAGCCTCGCCATGTCGCCGCAACGCTCCATCGAGTGCAGCGCGGCAAGCTCCGAACGCGCCATGTCGTCGCCGAAGCGGGACCCGACGAGCGCCGAGAATTTCTGTTCCAGCTCCTCGGTCGAGACGGGATTCTCGGCATTCCCTTTTGGATACTCGCCGGCACCGCGCTCGAGCGCGCCGTTCTTCAGCTTCAGCGTCAGGCGCGCGGGCCACGCGGCCGGGTATTTCTTCGTGAGGTCATCCGCCGCTGTGACGCGCGTGCGTCGCACCAGATCCGCGATTGCCGGATCGCGGACGCCCTCGGGCCCGAATCGCTCCGCCGCGAACTGGTCGAGACCGAGGCGTCCCTCGACGAGGGCCGCCGCCACGCAATAGGCGAGGCTGAACTTCGCCTGGTACGGCGTCCGCGGATTCATCTCCTTGACGATTTCAAAGCCCGGCCCGTACGTTTCGACGTCAACGCCGCTCACCATCGCGGCCACATCCTGCGGCGACCATCGCTGCCGCGCGCGGATCTCGAGCGCGACGTCGACCGCCGTATGTGTGTGAGCGCAGCACGAGTAAAGCTTGTAACCGTTCTCGCCGATCTTCCATCTCGAGCCGAGGCCGTCGGTGACCCGCGTCTCGTCATAGGCAGGCGGCGCGGACAAGCCAGGTCCGCGGTGTGTCATCGCCTTGAAGAATCCGCGCTCGCCCTCGAGAATGCGCGCGGCGCCGGTGAACCCGGCGCGCGCGAGGTCGGCGGCCAGCACCCCGTTCAACGCCGCCTTGCCCGGATGCAGATGCTTGCTCATCGCGCCGTCGGCGTTGAACTCCCAGAGCGCCGCGGCCTGCGTGCCCGCGCTGCCGAGCGCGTCGACCATCTCGCGCGCACTGAGCTTCAACAGCGATCCCGCCGCGGCCGCGGCGCCGAACGTCGCCACCGTGCCGGTGGGATGAAAGAAGAAATAGTGACCCGGGTTGACCGCCTCGCCGATGCGGAACGCGGCTTCATACCCGATCGCAACCGCCGCAACAAACGCCCGCCCATCGACGTGCTCGCGCTCGGCGACGGCCAAGGCGGCGGGAATGATGGGAGCGGCGGCATGAACGGTCGACCCTCTGTGAATGTCGTCGAGCTCCAGGATGTGCGACGCCACGCCATTCGCAAACGCCGCGGCGGGGGCCGACGCGCGCCCGGCGCCGAACATCGTCGCCTCGCTCGAGCCGCCGAAGCCGGCGGCGACCTTCTGCGCAAGGCGCGCCGGCTTTTCGATCGCGCCGCTGAGCGCGGAGCCGAGCCAGTCGGTGATCGATCGCCGCGTGTGTTCGAGGGCGTCCGCCGGCAGGTCCTCATATCGCGTCGAGGCGAGGACCTCTGCGAGCAGGCGGGTCACTGGTGCGACGGCGCGAGGGTGCGAGGGCGCGGGAGCTTCGCGGTCAGACACCCAGGTACTCCAGCCACTTCACGATCACTGCGAGGTACACCACCATGTAGACCACGCCCAGCACGAGGCCGAGCACCCAGAAGTCGCGGCGCTTGATGTAGCCGCTCCCGTAGTAGACCGCGTTCTGTCCCGAGGCATACGAGGTCAGCACGCCCATCATCCCGAGCGGATACCCGAGCAGCAGCGCCCACGCCACGGGCGAGACGCCGGGAATCTTGACGGCAATCGCGAGGAACAAGGGGAAGAGCGTCGCCGTGTGCGCCGTGATGCTCGCGAAGAAATAGTGGAGGAAAAAGAATGCGCCGACGACACCGACGATCGTCGCGTAGATGCCGAGGCCCGACAACATCGGCACGAGCGACTGCGCGAGCCAGTCGAGGAACTTGGTTTCAGCAAGCCCGCCCGCCATGGTGACAAGCGTGGCGAACCAGATCAGCGTGTTCCACGCCTGCCGGTGTCCCACGATCTCGTCCCACGACACGACGCGGAAGATCACCATGCCGAGGATGACGAACACCGCGGCGATCGCGGGGTCGACGTACGCGGCGGCGCCAATCCAGAGCCCGAGCGCGCCGAGCACCAGGAGCAGCATCGTGATTTCCGGCCGCGTCATCGCGCCCATGGCCTTCAACTGCTCCGCCGCCCAGAGCGGCGCCTCCGACGCCTCTTTGATCTCCGGCGGATAGATCTTGTAGAGCAGCAGCGGTTGCAGCACGAGCAGCAGCACGCCGACAGGCAGGAATCCCTTGAACCACAGCGTCCACGGAATGGTCACGTGGATCATCTTGTCGATCAGCCCGATGGCCATCGTGTTCGGCGCCAGCGCGGTGATGAACATGCTGCTCGTCACCATGCTCGCCGCGAGGCCCGTGTACAGCAGGTACGACCCCACTTTCTTCGCCGTCCCATCGTCGGGACGCGATCCGTACATCTCGGGAATGTTCCGGATGACCGGATAGACCGTGCCGCCGGAACGCGCGGTGGCGGACGGCGTGACGGGCGCGAGCGCAAGATCCGCGAGCGTGATCGCATAGCCCAGCCCCAGCGTGCTGTGACCCATCACGCGGATCAACTGCAGCGCGATCCGCCTGCCGAGACCTGTCTTCGAATACCCGCTGGCGAACATGTACGCGGCGAACACGAGCCAGACCGTGGCATTCGAGAAGCCGCTCAGTGCCCATGCGGTGGCTGGACCAGGCACGGGGCGCACGAGGCCGAGCACGGTTGCGATGAGCACGCCCAGGAGACCGATGGCGGCGCCCGGGATCGGTTCGGCGATCACGCCGGTGATGGTCGCGACAAAGAGCGCGAAGAAGCGCCACGCGTTGAGCGTCAGACCTGCGGGCGTCGGAATGACGAGCACCACGCCGCCCATGATGAACGGCGCGAGCGCGCCGAAGATCGCAGCCTGTCGCGTGCGAACCGGTGTGACCGGAGCGGCGGCCACTTGTGCGACGACGGACTGAACGCTCACCTGGGCCTCATGTTGGGGTGAATGCGGAAGATACTACGGGCGGTGATAGGATTCCACGATTCCGACCGCAGGGCGAGCCTTGACGGCCCGCCGACCAATTTCAGCGGAGGCTCAATCGTGAAGCGCCTGACATTCATCTTCGTGCTCATCGCCTCGTCCGGACTTGCCGCGACGGCGTGGGCGCAGACGCCGATCGCGCACAAGTTCATCCAGGTCGCCCCTGGCGTGTACTCCGCCGTCGGCAACGGCACGATCGAAACGCGCTCCAGCACCATGGTGATCGTCAACGCCGATGACGTGTTTCTCGTCGACACCAACATCACGCCGGAAGCGACCCGGCGGCTCGTGAGCGACATCAAGACGCTCACCGACAAGCCGATCCGCTACGTCGTGAACACCCACTGGCACTACGACCACGCGGACGGCAACCAGGTGTTCGGGCCCGAGGTCACGATCATCGGCCACCAGAACGAGCGCACCGAGATCCTCGCCGGCGTGCTGAAGAACCGCATCGCGCTGGAGTTCCAGAACCTGCCCGGTCAGCTCGACAACATCCGGAAGCAGCTGGCCGCCGAACAGGATCCCGCGAGGAAGGCGCAGTTGCAGGATCGCCTGAAGGCGCAGGAGGCCTACCAGGAGCAGTTGAAGGAGACCGTGCCGACGCCGCCAAACGTGACGTTCGAGGATCACATGACGATCTTCCGCGGCGATCGCGAGATCCGCTTGATCCATCCGGGACGTGGGCACAGCGACACGGACGTCCTCGTCTACCTGCCGAAGGAGAAGGTCGTCGCGACCGGCGACTTCTTCGAAGGCCCCGGCACGGGCGCGCTCGCCTTCGGCTTCCACGACGAATGGGCCAACAACCTCGAGAAGCTGAAGGCACTCGACTTCGAGACAGTCGTCTCGGGGCATGGCGAGCCGTTCAAGAGGAAGGAGCAGATTGCCTACTTCCAGGCGTTCCTGCGCGACCTCTGGAACCAGACCAAGGCGCTGCACGATCAGAAGGTGCCGGTCGCCGAGGCGGCCAAGCGCGTCGACCTGACCGCGCACAAGGAGCACTACCGGAACATCAACGGGCCCGGATTCCAGGAAGCGACGATTGCGCGGATCTACCAGGTCCTCGACCAGAGGACGGGAAGCAACTGATCGGAACTGGGGATTCGGGATTCGGGACTCGGGATTCGGGATTCGGGATTCGGGACTGGGGATTCGGGATTCGGGATTCGGGACTCGGGATCAGTGATTCGTGATTTGTGAATAAAGTGGGGGCCGGCTTCAGCCGGCCCGTCTGCCTCGTTCTCGTCGGCTTCGCTGTTTTCTGGAACACACTCCCCGCGCCGTTCACGTTTGATGACGATCATGCGATCGTCATCAATCAACAGGTTCGCCATCTCTCCACCGCGTTCTCCCGGACCGAAGAGGGCTCGCCGCTGGCGGGCCGTCCGCTCGTCAGCCTCTCATTTGCGATTAACTACGCGCTCGGCGAGCTCCGCGGCTATCGTCTCGTCAACATCGCGATCCACGTCCTGTGCGCGCTGCTGCTCTTCGGCATTGCGGCGCGGACCTTTCAGGTCCGCGAGGCGAGCCTCAAAGGCTCGCCCCGCATGGCGGTCAATGTGGGGTTCGCGGCGGCGTTGCTATGGATGGTGCATCCCCTCGTGACCGAGCCGGTGGACTACATCTCCCAGCGGACCGAGCTGATGATGGCGGCGTTCCTTCTGCTGACGCTCTACACATCGTGCTCCGCCTGAGGTCGCGACCTGAAGGAGGCACTCACGGTTCATTGACAGCCCCCGGGACGGGGAGTAGAGTCCGCGCGACCGCCTACAAATCTGGCTGATCGAGCTCACAGTAGGCCGGTTGCTGTTTCCATGCGTATTTCGGGTTGGCGATTGACACACCGTCAGCAAAGAAGAAACGGGGAACCAGTGAAAAGGAGAACCATCATGAGGACGTGGAATGTCGTCGGATCGCTCCTAATGATCGGGATGGTCGTCGCGTTGCCCGTGGTGGGGTACGCGCAGGATTCCACAATGACCGGCACCGCGACCGATTCGACCGGCGGCGTCCTGCCGGGAGTGACCGTGACGGCGACCAACATCGAATCGGGCAACACGTTCGTGGCCGTTTCGGATGAGCGCGGCAATTTCCGGCTTCCGGTGCGGATCGGAAATTACAGAATCACGGCGGAGTTGACCGGGTTCACGACGGTCAATCGGAGCCTCCAGATGCTCGTGGGGCAGACGACCGTCGTAAGCTTTCAGATGGCGCCATCGAGCCTGCAAGAGTCGGTGACGGTGACCGGCGAGGCGCCGCTGGTCGATACGACGACCTCGACGGTCGGCTCCAACATCGACCCGCGGCAGATGTCGGAGCTGCCACTCAACGGCCGGAACTGGATGGACCTCAGCCTGATGGCGCCGGGCGCCCGCCGGAACGAGTCCGGGGCCGGGGGGGGTGGGCTCGTGGAGAATCGCCAGGGTTACGCGCAGACCAAGGTCGACGGCCAGGAAGTGACGATCCTCTATCACTCAGCGACTGACGCCGAGCAGCCGGGATTCAGCCGGGATGCGATCGCGGAGTTCGAGGTCATTGCGAACCGGTTTGACGCCACCCAGGGGCGCTCGGCCGGCATGCTCGTCAACGCCGTCACCAGGTCGGGAACGAACACCTTCGCGGGCACGTTCGGCGGCTACTTCCGGAGCGACAGGTTCAACGCCGCGGATTTTGTCGCCAAGCGCGTGCTGCCCTATTCAAATCAGCAGGTGAGCGGGACGTTGGGCGGCCCGATCGTCAGGGATCGGATCCATTTCTTCGGCAGCTACGGATACGAGCGGCAGCCGAACACCTACACCTACAACAGTCCGTACCCCTCCTTCAACATCGACCAGCACTTCACGAGCCAAACACACACGCTCCTCGCACGATTGGACTATCAATTCACGTCCGCCACCCGATTGTCGGTGCGAGCCTCGCGATTCAAAACCCTCTTCTTTGCCGGCGGTAACAGCGCCACCGGCCATCCATCGACTGGCGGCACGAGAAGTCGCGTGGCCCCGCAGTACTTCGCGACGTTCACGCAGGTCATCAGCGCCAAGACGGTGAACGAGATTAAAGGGGGCTTGACCGACTACGAGCGGCAGGACCAGCCGATCGTCCGGTGGAAGGGTGGAGACTTCCCATATCACCCCACCCTTCACGGATCGTCGGTGGTCGTCATGTTGCGCGGCTATACCATCGGCGCCGACAACCAGAATATTTTTCAGGACACTCGGTCGATTCGCGATGACCTCACGACCTCGTACGACTGGGGCGGGCGTCACGACGTGAAGATCGGCGGCGAGTACTTGCGGTTCGGCAATCAGTTCAAGTGGTGTCTGCGCTGTAATGGCGTGATCGACGCCACCACTGCACCAGTGCCCGCCAATATCGAGTCGCTCTTTCCCGTCTGGAACGACGCCTCCACCTGGAATCTGGCGCCTCTGGCCCCTATCACCCGGTGGGTCTTCCACTCGCTGTCGGATACGGAGCATCAATACGCGATCGTCCGGAATCTGTTTGCGGGCTGGATTCAGGATGACTGGAAGATCGGCAGCAATCTGACGCTCAACCTCGGCGCGCGGTACGATCTCGATACCAACTCGTACTCGGAGAAGGCCCGCTTCCTGCCGTGGCTGCCAGGCAACCTCCCTCACGACAGGAACAATGTGGCCCCGCGTTTAGGTGTGAATTACAGGCTCACCGACCAAATGTCGATACGCGGCGGGTATGGGCTCTTCTTCGCGTTCGCCCCCAACGACGGGGTCCAACAGACGGAGGGGTATCGGCATAGATTCGAGAATCAGATCCTCAACGACGGGACCGCCGACTTCACAACCGTTCGGGATAATTTCTTTGGATGGTTCCACGGGCCCAAGCCGACCTTCGAGCAGTCGCTGCGGCGCGCCTGCGACGTCAACTTCGTGCCCGGATGTGTGTATCGGTCGCTGGTGCAGGAAATCAACTATCCCGGCCGTCAGACCTCCTACAGCCACCAGGCGTCGACCGGCATCCAGCGGCAGCTCGGAACCAACATGTCCCTCGAAGTGAATTACATCTTCACCGGGGGCCGCCGCGAGGAAACCGCCCAGCAGGTAAACCTGACGTATAACCCGGCGACGCGAGCCAACTATCCCTTCACCAACATCAGCACGCGGGCGTTTCCCCAGTGGGGCGCCGTGGACTTCGAGTTGCTGGAGGGCCGGTCGAACTACAACGGGGCCGACTTCACGTTCACCAAGCGGTTCAGTCACCGCTGGCAGGGTTCGGCGACATACACGCTCTCGCAGTTCAAGGATGCCGAACCGTTGCGTGACCAGTGGTACATCGGGAGCGACGGTGTTGTGGCGCGACGGCCCATTGGCTTCGCTCTGGCCCCGGATCTCGGCGGCGACTATACCCTGGCCGGCGCCTACGCCGGAGGCGGGGCTGCCGCAGGGGGAGATCAGCGGCAGCGGGCCGTCTTCAATGGCATCTGGGATCTCGGGTACGGCGTGCAGCTGAGCGGGATCTATTTCTTCGGCTCAGGCGAGCGTCGCAGAACCAACTTCGGCTCCGACCTTCGCGATGAAGGAGGCACCGTCGGCATCATCGGCGCGGCCCGCCTCCGCCGGGACGGCACGATTATCCCGCGTCCGGGCATCGTCGGCGATCCGATTCACCGCGTGGACATGCGGCTCCAGAAGCGATTGGCGCTTGGCGGTCGCAGGAAGATCGAGGGGATACTCGAGGTGTTCAACCTGTTCAATCATGCGAACTACGGCTCCTACACGACCAACGAAAGCAATGCGAGTTACGGCAAGCCTGCGTCCAACACCAACCTCGCCTATCAGCCGCGGATGGTGCAGCTCGGCTTCCGGACAACGTTCTGATATGGAAAGGGGATGATTCTCCAAGGGCGCGCTCCGTGAGGGGCGCGCCCTTTTGTGTTGATGCAGTCATGTGAACGCGATCGGGCGCAGGCAACGCGCCCCGGCCGGCAGCTCGTCTTACTTGCTTGTCGGTGCCTTCACCTCGCTCGGCGCGCCCGTCCCGGATGATCCAAGGAACAAGGTGTGGCCGTCGGGCAGCGTCAGGTCGCGTCCGTTCGCGCGATGGGAGCCGTCTTTCGCGCGATAGCCGTCAATGCGAATGACCGTTCCCTGCAGGAGCGCCTGTTTGGTGAACCCGCGGCGGAACAGCACGTTCGGCGTCCCGGCCTCAATCGCCCACGCCTCGGTCGAGCCGTCCGGCATCGGTACGTCAACATGAATCCACGTGTGAGGGTTGATCCACTCCACCTTCGTGACGACGGCCTTCTCGAATTTGATCGGCTTGTTCGCGTCGAACTCCGCCGCAAACGAATGATGTGCCCGCGCCGGTGTGGCGCCTGCCACGATCAGGAGAGACGCGCCTGCGACCACCAATGTCAGCTTCGTACACACGGAGACTCACCTCGTTAGTAACGATTTGTTCATCCGCTCGTGGCAATTCGCACTTCGAACTTACTTCGCACTTCGACGTTCGAACTTCGCACTTGCATAACTCAGTTGTCGCCGCCGCCTGTCGCGTTGTCCTGGGTTGCGGGATCGGGACCCTTTCCTTCCGCGAAGGCTTTCTCGGCCGCGCGGGTGTTGAGCAGCATGCCGAGCAGCCCGTAATTGCCTTCGTGGCAGCCGCCCTCGAGCACCTGCGTGGTCCGCTCGTCCGCCTTCTCGAGCTCCTGGACCGCCGTCCACGGCATGGTCCACGTCGTCGGATCTTCCGCGGTGATCTGGATCGAAAGCGTGTTGGCGTCGGTCCGCCTGAAGCGCTGGATGAGGTGCAGGTTCTCTCGAGCGCCGCGGACATTCGTCTCGTCGCTGAAATTGGTGACGTCAACCACCAGTGTGTCGCCTTCCCAGTGGCCGATCGCATCGCCGCGATAGAGCTGAATATTCTTGGGGAGATGCGGCCGGTTCGTGATCGGAATCACCCATGCGAAGCCCGACCCCTGTCCGACGTCGAAGTAGATGGACACTGAATCAGGCGCCTGGACGAGTTGCATGACGCCGCCAAACGTGCCGGTGCCCATGACGACGGGGAGCTCGCCTCCGAAACAGCGCTCCGGACCGCCGCGGTCCTCCGGGCCGTCCGCGCGATTGATGCGATCGAGGTTGTAGTCTGGCGAAGGCTCGGCCCTCCTCGGTGAGATCGGTCCGGGTTTCCCACCCGACGTACCCTGGAGCAACGCAGTCAGGAACTCGCGCTTGTCCGCAAGGCGCTTTGCGGCCACGGGTGTGAACGGCGGCAGTCTCCCGTCCTCCGGATCAATGATCATGGAGGTGCGGTAGCTAAGCCTGGTTGGCTTGTCGCCGAACCAGAACTCGTTATACGCGCGGGCCACGTCCTTCTCCGTACCGACGCCGGGTTTTCCCCCGACGTCGCGACTATCGCGACCGGGACGCTGGTTGCGCACCTGCAGTTCGGCGAGCGCTTTCGCGTGTTGCTCCTCCGTCATCACGGCGCGCGTCCCGAATTCCGGCGCGCGCTCGAACGGCACGAGCGTGTTGGTGTTCCAGATCCCCTGCAGGTCCGGAGCGCCCCACGGAGTCCGTGGGACTCTCGAGGCAGTCCTGGACGCGGGAGTCTGCGCAGCCGCGATCGTCGCAGCGGTCAACGCAACGAGCAATGTAAAGGACCGAGTTGTCATTCTCATCTTTCTCACCGTTCGTATCGCTTGTCGCCGGGCGGGATCCTGCGCGTCACGTCGAGCACGATCGTGTCTCCCTCCCAGTGCGTCACGAGCTGATTCTTCCGAAGATGCCCGAGGAACGTCTCCTCGACGAGCTCCTGGCAGCGGTAATCCATCAGGATCGCGTTGTCGTCGAGCTGCCGATACAAGACCATGTTCATCTTCCAGGGCCGGGTGAATACGTTCGGATCCTCAACGGTGATCTGATATCGCAACGCATCCGGAGTGATCGGGGTGAAGCGCTCCACCACGTGCAGCGCGTCGCTGTGGAAGTCTCCGGATCGGGAGAACCAGGTGCGGTCGTTGAAGTGCGACACGTCAACGACCAACGTGTTGCCTTCCCACCGGCCGACCGAATGTCCCATCCACTTGTCGGCCGGCGGCTCCGGCGCCGCATCAAGGTAAATGGTACGGCTCGCATTGGCATACGCGAAGACCATCTGGATCTTGTTCGTGCTCTGCGTAATCTGGAAAGGATACGGCATGTACATCGCGCGCGGGATCCCGGGCATGTAGCACCTGACTTCCGGATCGCGGTCCAGCCAGTGCTCGCCGTTCTCTCGTTTCTGTGCAGCCGCCTCGGGTTTGTAGGGAATCTCATTGCCTTCGACCACGCCGGAACCCGGAGGCACCAGGCCGGCGGCACCGAGGGCCAGCACGGGCGCCGCAAGAACGGGATGATTCGCGTACACGCCCGGCTGCGCCACCGCCGGCCGCACCGTGTGCGGCAGGAGATCCCAGTTCGCGGTACTCGTCACCTGCCAAATCCCGTTCAGATTAGGCTTGCTGTCCGCGGTTCGCGGGGGGCGCGCCGCCTGACCGGTGGTCCGAATCATGGTCAGTGTGAAGATCAGCAAGACCACGGCGCAGGCCGCTACGCCGCTCGAGCGCGTGAATCGAGTTCGCATATCCGCTTCTCCACTCCCGGTCTGTCGGATTACGGCGATCGCGGCGCGATGATAGCGCACTTCGCCATTCAGCATTTATGATGGTCTGCACGTGTCCACAATTCTTCAGAGCGTTCCTGCCGGTCAGAAGGTCGGCATCGCGTTTTCCGGCGGTCTCGACACGAGCGCCGCGCTGCACTGGATGCGGAGCAAGGGCGCGATTCCGTACGCCTACACCGCGAACCTCGGGCAGCCCGACGAGACCAACCACGACAGCATCCCCCGGCGGGCGCTCGAATACGGCGCCGCGAAGGCGCGGCTGATCGACTGCCGCGCGCCGCTCGTCTCGGAGGGCCTCGCCGCGCTGCAGAGCGGCGCCTTCCACATCTCCACGGCGGGCGTGCCCTACTTCAACACCACGCCGATCGGCCGCGCCGTCACCGGCACGATGCTCGTCGTCGCCATGAAGGAAGACGACGTGAACATCTGGGGCGACGGGAGCACGTTCAAGGGGAACGACATCGAGCGCTTCTATCGCTACGGCCTGCTGGCGAATCCGAGCTTGAAGATCTACAAGCCGTGGCTGGATCAGACGTTCATCGACGAGCTCGGCGGCCGCAAGGAGATGTCCGAATACATGGCGCGCGCCGGCCTCTCGTACAAGATGAGCGTGGAGAAGGCGTACTCCACCGACAGCAACCTGCTCGGCGCGACGCACGAAGCCAAGGATCTGGAGTTCCTGAACAAGGGGATGAAGATCGTCGAGCCGATCATGGGCGCCGCGTTCTGGCGCGACGAGGTCTCGATCAGGCCGGAGACGATCGCGATCCGGTTCGACCAGGGGCAGCCTGTGGCGCTGAACGGCATGTCGTTCGGCGACCCGGTGCAGCTGATGCTCGAGGCCAACGCCATCGGCGGGCGACACGGCCTCGGGATGAGCGATCAGATCGAGAACCGGATCATCGAGGCGAAGAGCCGCGGCGTCTACGAGGCGCCGGGGATGGCGCTCCTGTTCATCGCCTACGAGCGTCTCGTCACCGGCATTCACAACGAGGACACGATCCAGCAGTACCGCGACAACGGCCGGCGGCTCGGCCGGCTGCTCTACGAGGGACGCTGGTTCGATTCGCAGGCAATGATGCTGCGCGAGATGGCGCAGCGGTGGGTGGCGCGCCTCGTCACCGGCGAGGTAACCGTGGAGCTGCGGCGCGGCAACGACTACTCCATCCTCGACACCACGAGCCCGAACCTGACGTACAGACCCGAGCGTCTCACGATGGAAAAGGGCGACTCGGCGTTCACGCCGCAGGATCGCATCGGGCAGCTGACGATGAGGAACCTCGATATCACCGATACGCGCGACAAGCTGTTGACGTACGTGAAGGCCGGGGTGCTGGCCCCATCGGCCGGACGGGAGCTGCCGCACCCGGTGGATACGACGGAGAAGAAGAAGGACGAGACGTAAAATCCCAAACTATGCCGCGGCTCACCGTCATCATGGGAAGCGTGCGCGAAGGACGCATTCCCTTCTTCACGCAGTTGATGAAAAACGGCGTCTTCAAGGGCAATGAAACGACCGACAAGGCCGTGCCCGTCATGCTCGGCGAGCTGCTCCGCTGGACGGAGGCGCTGAGGTTGCTTCGCGTTTAGGCTGAATTGTCGCGTTTTGTCGCACAGAAACGTCGCACGGAGACAGTGTGCGCGGCGCGTCCTTTTGCGCTTGAACGGGCCCCGGCGCGGGTATATACATTGTCGGCGCGAACCTCAATCCGGAAACCCACTTCGCACGTTTGGAGGCTTCAATGAGGCGTTGTTTCACTGGCTGCCTGTCGGTCGTAGCCCTGTTCCTGGCGGCGCCGTTATTCGCCCAGGGCCAGCCGCAGATCGCAAGCCCGAACACGAACCCCACACCCGCGCAGCTGGGCCAGAAGGCCAAGGCGCAGAACGTCCCCGAGATCCCGTATGACTCGGTGGCGAACTTCTTCAAGCTGCCCGACAACCTTTACATCGGCGAGGGGATTGGCGTCGCCACCAACTCGAAGGGCCACGTGTTCGTCTACACGCGGAGCGGCGCAACGCGCCTCCTCGAGTTCGATCAGAACGGCGTCTACGTGCGCGAGATCGGTGAGGGGCTCTACGGGTTCCTCTTCGCTCACGCCGTCCGCGTCGACAAGGACGACAACATCTGGGCGGTCGACGAAGGGTCGAACATGGCCATCAAGTTCAGTCCCGAGGGACGCGTGCTGATGACGATCGGCCGCCGGCCGGAATCGGTCGAGGGCCTCGAGGCGGGACCGCCGCCCGGAACGCCGCCCCCCAACGCGCAGCCGTACTCGCTCGGCCGGCCCACCGACATCGGCTGGGATCCCGCCGGCAACATCTTCATCTCCGACGGCTACACGAACTCGCGCGTCGTCAAGTACGACAAGAACGGCAAGTACATCAAGTCGGTCGGGACGCGCGGCGCGGCGCCGGGACAGATGAACACGCCGCACGGCATGCAGGTCGACGCGAAAGGCAACGTCTACGTCGCCGATCGCGGCAACAGCCGCATCCAGGTGTTCGACAACAACCTGACGCTGCGCGCGATCTACGACCACGTCGGCACGCCGTGGACACTGTGCATCACGCCGGGGCCGCACCAGTACATCTACTCATCCAACTCGTACCCCGACAACAACAACAACGTCGTGATGCCGTGGACGGGTGAGATCTACAAGTTGGAGCTGGACGGCACGGTCGTCGGCAAGTTCGGCAAGGCCGGCAAGCAGCTCGGGCAGTTCAGCACCACGCACGGCATCGACTGCCGCAACGAGAACGAGCTGTTCATCAGCGAGATCACCTCATGGCGCGTGCAGAAGATCATCCTGAAGCCGCAAGGTACCGCGGCGCGCCCGACGACCACGTCGGCAGCGCGGTAGGGGGAGAGAGCCATGAGACGCACACTATTGGTATCGCTCGTCGCGCTGCTCTTTGCCGGCCTCGGCACCCCTCTCTCGGCGCAGCAGCAGGCCTTCCAGCCCGCGCAGCTGTCGTTCGCGGAGATTCCGTACGACTCCGTGCCGAACTTCCTCAAGCTCCCCGCCAACATCCATCTTGGCGAGGTGCCAGGGGTGGCCACCAACTCGCTCGGCCACGTGTTCGTTTACACGCGGACGGGAACCACCAGCGCCACGCTCGGCGGATCGCGTGTGATCGCGCACGGCGGATCGCGGCTGTTCGAGTTCGATCAGAACGGCGCCTACCTGCGTGAGATCGGCGTCGGCATCTACGGCTTCCTGTTCGCGCACGTGGTCCGCATCGACCCGCAGGACAACATCTGGGTCGTCGACGAGATGGCGAACGCGATCATCAAGTTCGACAAGGCCGGCAAGGTGCTGATGGTGCTCGGCCGCAAGCCCGAGGCACTCGCCATCCGCAACTACGAGCCGCCGGCAGCGGCGGCAGCCCCGGCCGGACGCGGCGGGGGCGCGCCC
>JAHFUO010000007.1:0-38281 GCA_023265015.1 Acidobacteriota bacterium
CGGCGAGAGTAGGTAGGCCGGGTGCCGCGAAGCGGACCCGGCGAGAGTAGGTAGGCCGGGTGCCGCGAAGCGGACCCGGCGAGAGTAGGTAGGCCGGGTGCCGCGAAGCGGACCCGGCGAAAACATTACAGGGAGGATGCGATGCGCTTTCTCCGGGATTTGTCCATCGGCGCGCTGATTCTTCTTCTCACCAGCGCCTCGTCTTCGGCGCAGGCGACCGCCCAGCTCGGCGGCCGCGTCACGGATGGAAGCGGGGCCGTGCTCCCGGGAGTCACGGTGACCGTCACGCAGACCGACACGGGCTCTACGCGAACCGTGGTGACCGATGAGACCGGCACCTACGTGATGCCCAACCTGCCGACCGGTCCCTATCGGCTGGACGTGTCGCTGCAGGGATTCCGCAGCTACGTCCAGAGCGGCGTCGTGCTGCAGGTCGCCGCCACGCCGACGATCAATGTCGTGCTGGAGCTTGGTAACGTCGCGGAGACGATCACCGTCGAAGGCGCCGCGCCGCTCATCGACGTGAAGAGCGCCGGCATCAAGGATGTCGTCGAGAACGAGCGCATCCTCGAGCTCCCGCTCCAGGGACGCCAGGTCACCGACCTGATCGTGCTGGCCGGTGCGGCCATCCAGACGGGCACCGCGGACAGCCGGAGCATGCAGGGCGGCGTGAGCATTTCTGTCGCCGGCGGGTTGTCGTTCGGCGTCGCGTACCTCCTCGACGGGGCGATGCACAACAATCCGCAGAACAACGCCAACCTGCCGCTGCCGTTCCCCGACGCGCTGCAGGAGTTCAGCGTCGCCACGAGCGGCCTGTCCGCGCAGAACGGCATGCACTCGGCTGCGTCGGTGAACGCGGTCACCAAATCGGGCACCAACAACTATCACGGCAACCTGTTCGAGTTCGTCCGCGACCATCGGTTCAATGCGACCAATCCGTTTGCGGCGATCGGGCCCAACGGCAAACGCCTGGACGATGGCTTGAAGCGCAATCAGTTCGGCGGAACGCTGGGCGGGCCGATCGTCAGGGACAAGCTCTTTTTCTTCGGCGCCTACCAGGGCACCGCGACGACGCAACGCCCGGCCGCGAACAAAGCCTTTGTCCCGACGGCTGCGATGATGGCCGGCGACTTCACGGCGTTCGCCTCACCGGCGTGCAATGCCGGCCGGCAGATTGCGCTGCGGGCGCCGTTCGCGAACAACGTCGTCAATCCCGCGCTCTTCAGTCCGGCAGCGGCGAATCTGGCGAAGAGGCTGCCGACCACGACCGATCCGTGCGGTGAAGTCACCTACGTCACGACCAACGACAGCACCGACGGGCAGACGGTGGGCCGGATCGACTATCAGATGACAGCCAATCGCACGCTGTTCGGCCGATACATGGCGACCTTCCATAAGGAACCGGCGCCGTACAGCAGGTCGAAGAACGTGCTGACGACGGGCACGCCCGGTTTGGATAACCTGGCGCAGTCGCTCGCGATCGGCGATACGTCGGTGTATGGCAACAAGATGGTCAACGCGATTCGTTTCGCGTTCAACCGGACGGCGATCCACCGCGGCGGGCCGCCGTTTTTCGATGCGCACGATCTGGGCTCGAACGTTTACAGCTACAAGCCCGGTGAGATGGTCCTCAGTATCACGAGCGGGTTCAACATTTCGGCGGGGACCGCAACGACAGGCATCTTCATCACGAATGCGTCCCAGCTTGGCGACGATCTCACGGTGGTGCGCGGGAATCACCAGTTAGGCTTCGGCGCGAGCGCCGCCTACTGGAAGATGGACTTCCTTACCCACGCGCGGTCCGGCGGCAACTGGATCGTCAACGGCCAGGCGACCGGCCTGGGGCTGGCGGATTTTCTCGTGGGGCGGGTCGCGAGCCTGGAGCAAGGCGGGCCCGCCGCGCTGCCGATGGATATGTTGTACGTCGGGCTGTATGCGCAGGACACCTGGCGCATGACAAGCCGGGTGACCCTCAACTCAGGCCTGCGCTGGGAGCCCTACTTCGGGCAGAACGTGGAGAACAACGCGATCTACAACTTCAACATGGACAACTTCAGAAAGAACGTGAAGAGCAAGGTCTTCGTGAACGCGCCCGCCGGCCTCCTCTACCCCGGCGACGAAGGCTTTCCCGGCGGCCAGACGGGACTGAAGAAGCAGTGGTTGAATTTCTCGCCGCGCGTCGGCATCGCCTGGGATGTGGCCGGCAACGGCCGCATGGCCGTGCGGTCCTCGTACGGGATCTCGTACGACTTCCCGACGGCAGAACGCCACAACATCAACGCATCAGCGCCGCCCTTTGGCAACCGCTCGCTGATCGTCGATCCCGCGGGTGGTTTCGACGATCCGTACGGTGGTAACAATCCACACCCAATCGTCACGAACCGGGACACCAGGTACATCCCGTTTGGCGCGTTTGGCGCCACTGACCCGAACATCAACTCGCCGCGGATCCAGTCGTGGAATTTCACCGTCGAGCGAGAGCTCGGCAAGGACTGGGGTGTGTCGGCAAGCTATCTGGGCAGCCACTCGGACCGGCTGTGGAACCAGCTGCAGTTGAATCCTGCTACGTTCCTGGGCACCGGCCCGTGCACGCTTGGCGGGGTGTCCTATGCGGTCTGCAGCACCGCCGGCAACGTGGATGCGCGGCGCGTGCTGACGCTCTCGGGAGAAAATCCGGCCGCGGCAGCGCTTCTCGGCAACCTGGATCTTCACGTCAGCATCGGCAAGCAGGATTACAAGGGGCTGAGGCTGTCGTTCCGCCGTCGCTCCGCCAGCGGCGTGAGCCTGAACGGCAATTACACCGTGTCTCGCTGCTACGGCGACAACACGACCGGCGGCTTCCCGCAACTCGCTCAGGGTTTCACCAACCCCGCGAACCCGGCTCTGGATCGCGGCCGCTGCGACCAGGATCGAACCCACCTTGGCAGCTTGACGGTGGGGTACAGGACGCCGGAGTTCACCAGTACCGCGTTGCGCGTTGTGGCATCGAACTGGAGAGCGTCGGGCATCGTCAGCGCCCGTGCGGGCAGCTGGCTTACGGTGACGACTGGCCGCGATGTCTCGCTCAACGGGCAGCGTTTCCAGGAACAGCGGGTCAATCAGGCGATCGATAACCCGTATGGCAGCAAGACCCTGACGAACTACCTGAACCCGGCCGCATTCGCGCAGCCGGTGTCGGGCACGTTCGGCAATCTCGTCCGGAACAGCGTGAAAGGCCCGGGATTCTGGGGCGCCGACATGGCGTTGTCGAGACTCGTTGCGCTTGGCACACAGAGCGTGGAGCTCCGGCTCGAGGCGTTCAACCTTACCAACCACATCAACTGGGCCAGTCCCAACACGACGTTGACCGCAGGCACGTTCGGCCAGATCAGAGCGATGGCCGGCGAGCCGCGCGTCATCCAGTTCGGGATAAAGTACGGGTTCTAGTAGGCCGGGTGCCGCGCAGCGGACCCGGCGAGATTCCGGGTGCCGCGCAGCGGACCCGGCGAGTACGTAGGCCGGGTTCCGCGCCCTTCAGGGATGGTGAGGGCGCGGACCCGGCGAGACTTGGAGGTAACGTGATGAGAAAGAAACTCGCGGTCTTGCTGGCCGGTCTCGGCCTTCTCTGCTCAGCGGCGCCCGTCGTCGCTCATCACTCGGTGGCAGGAGAATACGACCAGACCAAGCAGGTCACGGTGAAAGGCACGGTGTCGAAGGTCGAATGGACGAATCCACATTCCCGTATCTACGTCGATGTTACCGAGCCGAACGGAAAGGTCACGACCTGGAACTTCGAATTGGCCGCGAGAAGCGCGCTGACCCGGCAGGGTTGGACGGGCAGGTCGTTGAAGATCGGTGACACGGTTACCGTCGCAGGGGATGCCGCCAGGTCCGGCGTGAGCGGTGCGCATGCAACATCGGTCATCCGGGCCGATGGCTCGAAGGTTTTCGTGGGCGCGAATGACAACAATTAGACGAGGAGAGTTACCGTGAGAAAGCTTTTTGTTGTCTCGGTGCTGCTCGCGACAGCTCTGCCCGTTCTTGCGCAGAACCCGAGGCGCGCTGCACCGCCGACCGGCCCGGTGCCGAGACTGCCCAACGGGCAAGTGGACCTGAACGGCGTCTGGGTCGGGGGTGGACCGATCAACGACCTCGAGAGGGATGGGGGATTGAAGCCGGGGGACATAGACAATCTGCTGTTGCCCTGGGCGAAAGAGCTCATGTCGAAGCGGGACGTGACCCTGGAGCCGCACAACCAGTGCCTGCCCATGGGCGTGCCGCGCACGACCCCATTTCCGTACCGGTTCGTGCAGAACTATACGGACAAGACGCCGACGCACCTCTTCATCCTGCACGAGGGCAACATCCACACCTACCGCCAGATCTTCATGGACGGCCGGAAGCACCCCGACGATCTCGACTCGACCTGGTTGGGGCACTCGATCGGCCGGTGGGAAGGCGACACGCTCGTCATCGACACCGTCGGTTACAACGACAGGTGGTGGTTCGATCGTCGCGGGCACCCGCACACGGAGCAGTTACACACCATCGAGCGATGGACGCGGAAGGACATGGGGCACCTCGAGAACATCGTCACCATCGACGACCCCGGTGCCTACACCAGGCCCTTCACGGTGAGATTCATGGCCACCTGGACTCCTGGCGACGAGTTGCTGGAGTACATCTGCACGGAGAACAATCAATACGGAGTGCAGACCCTCCCAGGCGGGCTACCTGCCGCCGACACCACGAACAGCGGTCGCCGGTAATCGTACGCGGCGGGTCCGCTTCGCGGAACCCGCCCTACTTTGAAATCTTCTTCATGTACGCCTCGAGCTTGTCGTTCTCGTACCGCACGGTATTCAGGAAGAGGCTCTCGAGCAGGTAGGCGCGCCGCTCGGTGTCGTCCATCTGGTCGATGAGGTGCGTGATCTCGCTCATCATGTCCTCGAAGGAGCGATCGAGCTCCCGCCTGGCCGTGACTTCGCGGTAGAGCGCCTCCATGATCGCGAGCAGGTCGCCGTCGAGATCGACTGGTACGCCATTCGTCGTGCTGATCGTTCGCATGGCTATGCTCCGAAGCTCTTGATGGCCGACGGCTCGTCGGTGTGAATCTCGAGAAAGTTCTGCGCTCCCGTCATCGTCAGCATCGTCTCGACGCGCTTCTGGACGCCGGCCAGCTTCAGCACGCCGCCGGACGCGGTCGCCTGCCGGTAGAGATCCATGAGGCAGCCGATGGTGGCGCTGTCCACGTAGGTGACGCTCGACAGGTCGAGCAGCATCTTGCGCTCGCCGCCGGCGATGAGCGACGTGATCATGCCGGCGAACTCCGAGAGGAGCGGGTACATCAGCCTGCTCTCCTGGACGCGGACGACGGTCACGCCCTGCGTGCGATCGGTGGTCAGATTCATCCTGAAACTCCCGTTCTGGAGATGGGCTCCTGGCGCTCGCGCAGCCGGACGATCTGTCGCGCGAGCTCGGTACGGCCTCGATTGATGCGGGATTTGACGGTGCCTTCGGGCACGCCGAGTCGATCGGCGATCTCGTGGTAGCTGAGCTCCTGGATGTCGCGCAGCACGATCGCGGTGCGCAGCGACGGCGCGAGCTCGTCGAGCGCGACGCGGAGCATCGCCACCCGGTCCCGGCGCTCCAGCATGTCCTGCGCGCTGTCACTGGCCGCCGGGCGCGCCAGCGTGACGACGTCCACGTCGCGGTTGATCGCCTCGCGCTCGCGGCGGACGCGGCGGTAGTGATCGATGCAGAGATTGCGGCTGACGCTGATCAGCCAGGTGGAGAAGTTCGCGCGGCGGTCGAAGGTCCGCAGCGACCTGAACACCTTGAGGAAGACATCCTGCGTGAGATCCTCGGCCTCGTCGTGCCGGCCGACGAACTTGTACGCGATGTTGAAGACCTTGCGCCGGTAGAGGCGCACGATCGTGTCCCACGCGGCCTGATCGCCGTTCAGACAGCGCTCGATGAGTGGATCGATCTCCTGCGGCGGCGGCGCCGCGACGTCAGAAGCCATCCGTGAGGTGCAAAGCGGAGATGGCTGGAATGCGCGCATGATAACATGCGATTTGCTCGTGTACCAACCGTTTGAGCCTACAGGTCACGGTCTTGCCTGCGACGGCGCCAGCATTCAATCGATCGTCGATCACGCCGGGACGCCGACCTACGTCTACAGCGCGCGCGCGATCCGCGACGCGTACCGCGCGATCGACGACGCGTTCGCCTCGTACCCGCACGTCATTCACTACGCGCTGAAGGCGAACTCGACGCTCGCGATCATGCGCCTGCTGCGATCGCTCGGCAGCCGCGCCGACGCCAATTCCGGCGGCGAGATCCGCGTGGCCGAGCGCGCCGGCTTCGCGCCGAGCGACATCGTGTTCACCGGCGTAGGGAAGACGCGCGAGGAGCTCGAGTACGCCATTGCCACGGGCGTCGGCGCGATCAACGCCGAGTCGGCGGGCGAGCTCGATCGCATCGCGGCGCTGGCGTGCACGCAGGGGCGTGTCGCGCGCGTCGCCGTGCGCGTGAATCCGGACATCGACGCGCAGAGTCATCCGAATATCTCGACCGGCCTCAGGACCAACAAGTTCGGCGTGCCGCTGCAGGACGCCCGCGCCATCTACCGCGAACGGCGCGGCACGAAAGGGCTGCGGTTGGTCGGCGTCCACATCCACATCGGCTCGCAGATCACCACGCTCGATCCGCTCCGGCGAGCGGCGGCATCGCTCGTCTCGCTTGCGCTCGAGCTCGGTGACGACGGCGTCAGCCTGGAACATCTCGATCTGGGCGGCGGGCTTGGCATCGCGTACGAGGGCCGGCCGATCATCAACCCCGCCGACTACGCGGGCGCGGTGATTCCCGAGCTGCGGCGCAGCGGTGTGCCGGTCGTGCTCGAGCCGGGACGCGCGGTGGTCGGCCACTCGGGCGCGCTGGTCGCGCGCGTCGTCGACACGAAGCGCTTTCCCGACGGCCGGACGTTCGCGGTGCTCGATGCGGGGATGGGCGAGCTCATTCGCCCGGCGCTCTATGGCTCTTTCCACCGCATCGTGCCGGTCGCGCCGCGGCCGGGCGCCGAGACGGCCTGGGACGTCGTCGGGCCGATCTGCGAAAGCAGCGACGTGTTTGCGCGCGATCGCATGCTGCCGCCGCTCGAAGTCGACGACCTGGTCGCGATTCTCGACGCGGGCGCGTATGGATCGGTGATGGGCTCGAACTACAATCGCCACCTGCTGCCGGCGGAAGTGATGGTGGATGCCGGCGCGTGGACGGTCATTCGCCGCCGGCAGACACTGGAGGACGTGCTGTCCCTTGAAAGCTAGCCGGGGGTTACTGATCGCGCTCGAGGGCCTCGACCAGAGCGGCAAGCAGACGCAGGCGGAGCTGCTCCGCGATCGCCTGATGGCGGGCGGGCGATCGGTGCGCCTGCTTTCGTTTCCCGACTATCACACGGCCATCGGCGCCGAGCTCGGGCGCGCGCTGCGCGGCGAGCGCGACTACGGCCCCGACGTGATGCAGCTCCTCTACGTGGCGAACCGCTACGAGTGGAAGGGCGACATCGTGCGCGAGAAGGACGCCGGCACGATCCTCGTCTGCGATCGATACCTCGCGTCGAGCGTGGCGTACGGCGAAGCCCAGGGACTGGACGTCGCGTGGCTGACGGAGATCCAGAAATACCTGCCGCAGCCGGACATCACGTTCCTGCTCGACATTCCGCCGGAGGTCTCGGCGCGGCGGAAGACGATCGATCGCGACAGGTTCGAGCGCGACCTCGAGATGCTCGCGCGCGTGCGCGAGAGCTACCTGCGGCAGGCGCAGGCCGGGTGGGTGCGGCTCGACGCGAACCGCGATCGCAACGCGGTCGCCGCCGACGTCTACGCCGCGGTGAGTCGTCTCCTTTAGCGCAGTTTTCAGTTCCCAGTAGCCAGTTCTCAGTTCGATCCCAAGCGGAACACGACTGGGAGCTGACTACGAGCAACTGACAACTGATCTAGACGACCGCCGCCGTCAACGCTCTGACCTCCCGCGCTCCCGCGCGCTTCAACACCCGTGCGCAGGCGTCCAGCGTCGCCCCCGTCGTCCGGACATCGTCAACCAGCACGAGGATGCGGCCGTCGATCGGCGGCCCGTCCCGCCTTCGCTCTCCGAGCTTCGTCGCGCAAGAAAGGGCCGCCCCACACTCGATGAAGGGCGAGAGGATGAAGGCGTCGCGCACGTTGGAGCGGCGCACGCGGGCGGGCAGACCCATCTGCGGCGGCGTGACGCGCACGCGCCACAGCGCGTGGACGATCGGCTGATCGAGCTCCCTGGCGAGATCGAGCGCCTGGTTGAAGCCGCGCCGCAGGCGGCGCCACGGATGCAGCGGCACCGCCACCACGCCATCCGCATCGCTCAGCAGCGGCGCGCCCGCGTCGCGCATCAACCTGCCGAGCGGCTGGGCCAGCGATCGTCGTCTCTCGTACTTGAACGCGTGAATGATGTCGCGGAGCGCGCCTTCATAGCGTCCCGCCGCGATCCCGCCGTCGATCGCACCCTGGCTGGGACATCCCGGATGGGCGGCGCGACTCACGGCGCTCCAGCAGAGCGCGCAGACGCATCCCGTCGACGGGGCGTCGAGCGGATGGCCGCACGCCGCGCAGCCCGGCGCGAGCGTCGCCGCAATCAGCGCGTCGAGGGCGCGCGCTACTCCAAGCCGAAGCGTTTCCGTTTTTCCCACAGCGCTTTCCGACTGATGCCGAGGACCGCGGCGGCCCTGGTCTGATTTCCCTTTGCGTACTGCAGCGTGATCTCGATGTAGCGCCGCTCGACCTGCTCCAGCGTCGGGCGTGCCTTGCCGGCTGGCGCCAGGTAGGCCTCGTCGCGCTCGAGCAGATCCAGCGGAAGGTCTCCCGCATCAATCACATCGCCGGCGCCGTTGAGCAGCGCGCGCTCGAGCACGTGCCGCAGCTCGCGCACGTTTCCCGGCCAGCGGTAGCGGACGAGCGCGTCTTCGGCGGCAGGGGAGAGGCGTGGCGCCGCCCGCTGGAGGCGTTCCGAGATCTCCACGAGGAATCGCCCCGCGAACATCAGCACTTCATCCTCGCGCTCCCGCAGCGGTGGGATGTGCAGCGGCAGCACGCTGAGCCGATGAAACAGATCCGTGCGGAACGTGCCGTTGCTGACCGCCTCGGTGATCGACGCTTCAGCCGACGCGATCATGCGCGCCTGGACCGCGATCGTCATCGTCCCGCCGAGCCGCGCGACCTGCCGTTGCTCGACCACGCGAAGGAGCGCGCCCTGCGCCGTGGTGCTGAGGCCGGTGATCGCATCCAGGTACACGGTGCCGCGTCCCGCCGCCTCGAATCGGCCGGCGCGCGCCGTCGTTGCATCGGTGAACGCGCCGCGCTCGTGGCCGAAGAGCTCGGATTCAACGAGGCTGGATGGGAGGCCGGGACAGTCGATCGTGACGAACGGCTCGCGCCGCCGCGGGCCGGATGCGTGCAGCACGCGCGCGAGCGCGTCCTTGCCGGCGCCGGTTTCGCCCGTGATGAGGACGTTGGCGTCGACCGCCGCGTACCGGCGCGCGGTGCGGAGCAGCGCGCGCATGGCGGGGTTGCTGACATGGAAGCGTGTCATGACACCGGGTGTGATTTTCGAAGTCATCTCGTGAAAATCACACCCGGTGTCTTATTCCAAAAATTCGTGGCGCTCGGCGTTGCCCCACAGGCGCTCGAGCTCGTAGAACGCGCGGCACTCGCGGCTGAAGACGTGCACGACGAAGTTGAAGTAATCGAGCAGAATCCACTGTGATTTCTCCACGCCCTCTTTGAGGTGGGGGCGTTCCCCGAATTCCGTCCTCAGCGTGTCTTCTACCGCATCGGCGAGCGCGTTGATCTGGCGCGGGTTCGTGCCGGTGCAGATCACGAAGTAGTCCGTGAAGCCGACCGCCTTGCGCAGGTCGAGCACCACGACGTCGACCGCCTTCTTGTCGAGCGTCGCGCGGACCGCGCCCGCCACCGCCTTGGGCAGCCGCGCCGGTGGCTTCCTGCGCGGCGTGCCGCCGGATCTAGGTGCGCTCGTTTTTGCCATGCAAATCGTCTACCGCTCCGTAGAGGTGATGTTTGAGGATGTGCCGCGCCACCGGCGCCGGAACGAGATCGTCGATCGGCTGCGCCGCCGCGAGCCGCTGACGAATCTCCGTCGACGACACGTCGTGCGTCGCCGCCTCGACCAGGAAAATCCGCGTGGGGGGATCATCAATAGCGCCGCGGGATGCCCTGCACATCCGCTCGCGCAGCTCCGGCGTGCGGGCGACCGCCATGTCGATCGTCGTGCCCGGCCTGGCGATGACGACGAAGTGCGAGAGGTCCAGAAACGAGGGGAACCCGTGCCACGTGGCAATGTCCGCAAACGCGTCGGTGCCGAGAATGAAGAAAATCTGCCACGCTGCCCACCCTTCCGCGTGCAGCGTCCGCAGCGTGTCCTCCGTATACGACGGGCCATGGCGCACCAGCTCGAGATCCGAGACGCGGTACGCGGGCCGATCCGCGACGGCCAGGGAGAGGAGCGCGAAGCGGTGATAGACCGTCTCGCGAGGATCGATCGGACGATGGGGCGGGTCGTGCGCGGGGACGAGGAGGATCTCGTCGAGCGACAGCGCGGCGCGCGCCGCCTCGGCCGCATCAAGATGGCCGGCATGAATGGGATCGAAGGTACCGCCGAGGATTCCAAGGCGCTGCCCGCTTCTCATGCGTCGCGCCGCGTCCGTTTCGTCCGCACAAGCAGATTGTCCCCATCGTCGGGGTCCGGCTCCGCGGGGCGCTCGTCAGGCAGCGCACGCACCGCCGCGATCTGCCGCCACGCCGCTTCGAGCAGCTCGTCGATGCCGGTTCCCGCGACGGCGGAGATCGTGAAGAACGGCAGGCCGCGCGCGCGGACGTGGCGCTCCAGCGCCTCGACGCGGGACGCATCATCGACCGCATCCATCTTCGTCGCAGCGACGAGCTGCGGCTTTGCCGCGACCTTCGGATCGAACAGGCGAAGCTCCTCGACGATCGTATCAAAGTCCTGCACCGGTTCGCGGCCCGAGGCGCCGGATACGTCCACCAGGTGAATGATCACCTTCGTGCGCTCGATGTGGCGCAGGAACTGATGTCCCAGTCCGTGTCCGGAGTGGGCGCCTGCGATGAGACCGGGCACGTCCGCCACGACGAAGCTCCGATCGTCGCCGAGCATGACGACGCCGAGATTCGGGATCAGCGTGGTGAAGGGGTAGTCGGCAATCTTCGGCCGCGCCGCGGAGATGCGCGAGATCAGCGTGGATTTGCCCGCGTTTGGAAATCCGACGAGGCCCACGTCGGCGAGCAGCTTCAACTGAAGACGAAGAAAGCGCTCCTCGCCCGGCACACCCGGCTCGGTGCGACGCGGCGCACGGTTCGTGGAGGAGACGAAGCGCGCGTTGCCGCGTCCGCCGCGTCCGCCTTTTCCGACGAGCACGCGCTGGCCCTCTTCCGTCAGGTCCGCCAGCGGCGTCAGCTCTCCGCTCCCGGGATCCTTTTCGAAGACAAGCGTTCCGATGGGAACAGGGATCTCGAGATCGTTCGCGGTGAACCCCGTCCTGTTCGAGCCCTGGCCGTGCTGGCCGTCCTTCGCCTCGAACTCGGGATGAAAGCGGAAATCGATCAGCGTGTTCTTGGTGGGCGTCGCGACAATGAAGACGGAGCCGCCCCCGCCGCCGTCGCCGCCATCGGGACCGCCGCGCGGAACGAACTTCTCGCGGCGGAAGCTCAGACAGCCGTTGCCGCCGTCGCCGGCCGTGATGTGGATGTCCACCTCATCGACGAACATCAGATCAGTATGAAGGCTCAGGGCTCACGGCTCAAGGCTCAGGCGACTTGAGACTCGAGCCTTGAGCCCCTTGAGCCATGAGCCTTAAGCCGTGAGCCGGACTATTCGACGGGGATGATGGAGATCTTGCGGCCGTGCTGGCCGTGATCTTCGAAGCGGACCTTGCCGTCGACTTTCGCGAACAAGGTGTGGTCCTTCCCGAGCCCGACATTCAGTCCCGGCTCGAAGCGGCGTCCCTTCTGCCGCACGAGGATTGAGCCGCCGGTGACGAGGTTCCCGTCATGGCGCTTGACGCCAAGGCGCTGCGAGTTGCTGTCGCGGCCGTTGCGTGAGCTGCCCTGTCCTTTTTTATGTGCCATAGCTAGTACCGTTCGGACGGGTCTAAAGACCCGTCCCTACCCTGTCTGGATATCCGTAATCCTCACGCGCGTGAAGATGCTGCGGTGGCCGCGCGTCTTGCGGAACCCCTTGCGGCGCTTCGTCTTGAACACGCGCAGCTTCGGCCCGCGCGCCTCGCCGTCGACCACGCCGATGACCTTCGCGTTGGCGACAAACGGCGCGCCCGCGACGATGTCGCCCGCATCCTTCTCGACAAGCAGCACCTGTTCGAACGTGAACTCGGAGCCCAGTTCACCGGGCGTGCCGTCGACTTCGATGACGGCGCCGGGTGACACTTTGATCTGATGGCCACGGGCCTGGATGATCGCGTACACGAGCAGTCCTCACTCGCCGGGTCCAAAAGGACCCGGCCTACGTCGTACGGCCGGCCCCAACCGGGCTTCGGCAAAGGATTTAGCTTAACAGGCGCACGGTCGCCATGACAAGGCGGGCCGTAAGGGCGCGCCCTACTGGAGAAGGACGCGGGTTCCCTTGATCTTCTGGCTGCTGAGCGTGCTCAGGAAGCTCGGGATCAGCCGATCCATCAGCTCGAAATAGGATGACAGCGCCGGCGTGCTCTGGTTGGCGTTGTAGAGTACTTCCTCCCGGAAGTTCTCCGAATGCATCACGGTTCCGGTGCGGCCGTCGATGAAGATGAACTTCGGCTGCAGGATGTACCCCTTCCGCTCCATGTAAGTACGGACCGGGACCACGCGGCGCCGCCCGAACGAGTCGTAGACCTCTTCTTCACGCTGCACGATGCCCGAGCGGGCGTGCGGCGTGAACATGATGGTGCCGGTGACGATCAGCGGGTTCTGATATTCCTCGCCGATCTTCTTCCAGTACTCGACGTCCGCGAAGATGTGCTCGTACGGCTCCAGGTCTTTCTGGTCTTTGATGGCGGCCGCACGATCGACGCTCGCCTGCTGCGGCGCCTCGCCCTTCAGTTCGCTCTTGGCCTCGGTCTTCGCTGCCGTCTTGGATTCGGACTTCTCTTCGGTCTTGCCGGTATCGGCCTTCGTTTCCACCGCGCCTGACTCTTCGACCGCGACGTCCATCAGCGGGAGGACATCGGTGTCGATCACGCGAAGCTCGGACTTGGTGCGCAGCTGACTGCGGAGGAGGCGAGTCGTTTCCAGGTTTCCGTCGACGTCGTCGGTGCCGCCCGCGATGAAGCCGGCGACGAGCACGCGCTGGAATGCCGACACGTCCAGCTTCGGCTTGATCGGCGTTTCGATCGGGATCTCGTAGTAGCTCGTGCAGCCGGCGATCAGCAGGGCTGCGGCGAGGCTACTGAGTATCCGGGTTGTCCTGGCTGTCCTTGCGAGTCGTGCGGTCATTGATTTCCTTGAACAGCTCGTAGTTCTGTTTGATCAGCGCGTTGTTCGGCGCGAGCTCCAGCGCCTTCGCATACGCCACACGCGCCTTCTCCAGGTCGCCCTCGTGCTCGTACGCGATCGCAAGGTTGTTGAGCGCCTCGGCATATTTCGGGTCGATCTGGGTGGCGCGCTGCCACCGGTAGATCGCTTCACGCCAGAGTCCCCGCTGCGCGACCGTGATCCCGAACTCCACCTGCTTCTTGGCGTCCGCCCGGGCGTCGTCGGCCGCCAACGGCGCCGCGGTGGCACCGACCAGAAGGAGGACCGTCAGAACGGGAATACGCATTACGGAGTGCCTCACTATAGTCACTCGCTCGCGCAAGGCGCAAGCGCTTTGAATCTCAACAGCTTAGTCCCGTTGAGCAAGCCACATGCCACGGCTGGGCCTGAATAAACGTGTGTTTCCAGCGATATTCCTCTTCACCCCCGTCCTCCGCGCCCCACTCTCTGTCCATCATTTCGAAAGACGTGTGGCGGTTGTGACGCGGTATAATCCGGTCGAGGTCGGGTGCACGGTGCGATTGAGGTCGCACATGACGCCTGACGCCGCCGTCGCTCTTTCCCTCCTGCCTGTTTTTGAACTTCCGCGCGTCGGTCTCAGCGACCGCCTGCGCGCCGACGATCCCCATCTCATCGAGCTGGCCAGGTCGTTCGCCGAACGCGCGCACGCCGTTCGCGCGGCCGCCGTGATACGCGGTATCCACGTCATCGCGTGGAACGAGCCCGGGTTTCCCGCCGCGCTGCTCACGATGACCGACATGCCGCCCGCACTTTGGTACTGCGGTCAGCTTGATGCCCTTGATGGCGTGGCGGTGGCGATTGTGGGGTCGCGCGCGGCGTCGGCGGTGGCCATCGAAACGGCGTCGAGCATCGCGTCGGATCTCGCCTCGCGCGGGATCACGGTCGTCAGCGGCCTCGCGCGCGGCGTTGATTCCGCCGCGCATCGCGGCGCGCTGCAGACGGGCCGCACCGCGGCGGTGCTTGGCTCGGGGTTGGATCGCCTGTATCCGCCCGAGCACGCGTCGCTCGCGGCGGAGATTGCGGTGAGGGGCGTTGTGATCAGCGAGTACCCGCCGGGAACGAGCCCGTTGCCGTTTCACTTTCCCCAGCGCAACCGATTGATCAGCGGGCTGTCGCGCGCGGTGGTCGTGATCGAGGCGAACGAGAAATCAGGATCGCTCATCACCGCGACCTGCGCGCTCGAACAGGGGCGCGAGGTGATGGCGGTACCCGGCAATGTGCTCAGCGGGCGAAGCCGGGGAGCGCACGCCCTGATCCGCGACGGCGCAAAGATTGTCGAGTGTGCGGACGATATCGTAGAAGAGCTCTGGCCTCAGGGCGCTCGCGCGAAGGCGGGGCAGCCCGAGGTAAGTGCCAAAGACTCAGTCGTTTCACCCGACCCCGTCCTTCGTCGAATGGAGGCGGGACAGGCCTACGACCTCGACGGGCTGGCGGCCTTGTCAGGTCTTGAAAGCGCGCGATTGCTATCCCGGCTGATCGATCTGGAACTGCAGGGGCAACTGCGCAGGGTCGGCGGCGGTCGTTTCATGCGCCAGATGTGAACATGCTAGTGTGAGTTTGGTGAATGGCTAAAATCCCGCTCGTGATCGTGGAGTCGCCTGCGAAGGCGAAGACGCTGGGCCGCTTCCTCGGCACGAAGTACCGGGTCGAGGCGAGCTACGGCCACATCCGCGATCTGCCCGAGTCGGCCGCCGAGGTTCCCAAGGAGATCAAAGAGAAGGAGTGGGGCCGCCTCGGCGTCGATGTCGAAAACGAGTTCACGCCCTACTACGTCGTCCCGAGCGACAAGAAGAAGCAGGTCGCGCACCTCAAGACCGCGATGAAGGATGCGTCCGAGCTGCTGCTCGCAACCGACCCCGACCGCGAAGGCGAGGCGATCAGCTGGCACCTCACCCAGGTGCTCAAGCCGAGGATTCCCGTTCGGCGCATCGTCTTCCACGAGATCACCGAGGAGGCCGTGAAGGAGGCGCTCGATCATCCGGGCACGGTCAACGAGGATCTCGTGCGGGCGCAGGAGAGCCGCCGCATCCTCGATCGGCTGTACGGCTACACGCTCTCGCCGGTGCTCTGGAAGAAAGTGCAGACCGGCCTCAGCGCCGGGCGCGTGCAGAGCGTGGCCGTTCGTCTGATTGTCGAGCGCGAGGAAGAGCGCGGCAAGTTCCGCGCCGCGGTCTACTGGGATCTCGAGGCGAGACTCAAAGGCGACGGGCGCGAGTTCATCGCCACGCTCGTCCGCCTCAACGATCAGCGCGTGGCGACCGGCAAGGACTTCGACGCGCGGACCGGGGCCCTGAAGAATCAGAACGTGCGGCTCCTGGATGAAGCCGAGGCCGGCCGGCTGGTCGATGCCGTGCGCGCCAACGTGCCGTGGACGATCACGAGCGTGGAGGAGAAGCCCGGTGTCGAGCGGCCGGCGCCGCCGTTCACGACGTCGACGCTGACGCAGGAAGCGAGCCGCAAGCTCGGATTCTCCACCGAACGGACGATGCAGGTGGCGCAGCGGCTGTTCCAGGGCGAGGACATCGGGAACGGCGAGATGGAAGGCCTCATCACGTATCACCGCACCGACTCGACGACGCTGTCGGACAAGGCGCTGCAGGAATCGGCGCGCGTGATCCGCGGAATGTTCGGCGCGGAGTACTACGACGCTCCCCGGCGGTACCAGACGCGCGTGAAGAACGCCCAGGAAGCGCACGAAGCGATCCGGCCCAGCGACTTCCGGCTTGCGCCGAGCCAGCTCGAGGGCATTCTCGAGCGGGACGACCTCAGGATCTACGAGCTGATCTGGAAGCGCACGATGGCGTCGCAAATGGTGGACGCGCGTGTGCTCCGCACGACGGTCGAGATCTCCGCGAATGGGCCCTCGACCACACTCGGGCCCGGGCCCGGCGGGGACGTCGCCGTGTTCACGGCAAGCGGCAAGGCGATCGAGTTCGCCGGCTTCCGGCGCGCCTACGTCGAGGGCAGCGACGATCCGGCGGCGGAGCTCGAGGAGCAGGAAGCAATTCTGCCGCAATGCACGGTCGGCGACCGGATCCATCAGGACGGCAGCACTCCGATCGCACTGCTCGGCACCGATCCCAAGCGCCACGAGACGACGCCGCCGGCGCGCTTCACCGAGGCGTCGCTCATCAAGGAGCTCGAGCGGCTCGGCATCGGCCGGCCGTCCACCTACGCGCCGACCATTGCCACGATCGTCCGCCGCGGCTACGTGTTCCGGCAGAGCAAGGCGCTGGTGCCCAGCTTCACCGCGTTTGCCGTGACCAAGCTGCTGCGCGAGCACTTCGGCGACTTCGTCGAGACCGACTTCACCGCGGAGATGGAGGATGACCTCGATGAGATCTCGCGCGGCGAGCGCGAGTGGAGCGAGTTCCTCCGCGAGTTCTACTACGGCGACAAGAAGAAGAAACATCGCGGTCTTCTCGGCGCGGTCGAGCACGGCGCGGAGAAGGCGGATTACCCCGTGCTCGACCTCGGCACGGATTCATCGAGCGGCGAGCCGGTGCGCATCCGGATCGGCCGCTTCGGTCCGTTCGTGCAGGTGGGCGAGGGCGGACCTGGCCGCACGGCATCGTTGCCCGACGACATCGCGCCCGGGGATCTGACGGTCGACAAGGCGATGGAGCTGGTGCGCGTGAAGGCTGAGGGTCCGCGCACGGTTGGCGTCGATCCGGCGACCGGCATGAACGTCTACGTCATGAACGGCCGCTACGGCGCATACGTGCAGCTGGGCGAAACGCCGGAAGCGAAGAAGGCCGAAAAGCCGAAGCGCGCCTCGCTGCAGTCGGGCATGACGGAGTCGACGATCGCGCTGGAGGAAGCGCTCAAGCTGCTCTCGCTGCCGCGGGTCGTCGGCCTTCATCCGGACGACAACGCGCCGGTCACCACGAACTTCGGCCGCTTCGGGCCGTACGTGAAGCACGGCGACGAGTTCCGCTCGCTGGACTCGGAAGATGACGTGTTCAACATCTCGTTCGATGCGGCGCTGGCACTGATGCGGGCGCCGAAGCAGTCGCGGCGCCGCCAGGCGGTGCAGCGGAAGGTCATGCGCGAGCTGACGAGCAACGGCACGACCATCCGCCTGCTGGCGGGGCGCTACGGTCCGTACGTCACCGACGGCACCACCAACGCGTCGATCCCAAGGGGCACCAGTCCCGAATCGCTGACGTTCGAGCAGGCGACCGAGCTGCTCGAGGCGCGCCGCAGCGCCGGGCCATCGCTTCGCCGTGGCGCGGGCGGCGGCCGCCGCCGTGCGGCTCCGGCCGCCGGCGCGCGCAAGGCCACCCGCCGCAAAGCCGCAGGGGCGTAAGATGGCTCAGGGCTCACGACTCAAGGCTCAGGGGGCTCAAGCCTCAGCCCCTTAAGCCATGAGCCGTGAGCCTTGAGCCTTTTTCATGATCCACATCATCGGCGGTGGTCTTGCCGGCTGCGAGGCCGCGTGGCAGGCCGCATCGCTTGGCGTTCGCGTGTCGCTGCACGAGATGCGCCCGGTGCGGCCGACCGCCGTGCACAAGACCGATCAGCTCGCGGAGCTTGTCTGCTCCAACTCGCTGCGCGGCGACAAGCTCGATAACGCCGTGGGCCTTCTCAAGGAGGAGATGCGGCGCCTTGACTCGGTGGTGATGCACGCGGCCGACGCGCATCGCGTGCCCGCGGGGGCCGCGCTTGCCGTCGATCGCGAGCGGTTCTCTCACGCGGTCACGGACGCGATCCGCTCGCATCCGCTGATTACGGTGACGCGCGAGGAGATCACGCGCATCCCAGACGACCCGTCGATGTTTCCGCTGATCATCGCCACAGGGCCGCTCACCTCCGAGTCGCTCTCGGCGGACATCGCGGCGCTCGTGGGCGCCGATCACCTGTATTTCTATGACGCGATAAGCCCGATCGTGCTGGCCGAGACGATCGGCATGGACAAGGTGTTTCGCGCATCGCGCTGGGGAAGAAGTATAAGGGGTCGGGAGTCATTACGTTTTTCGAAGGCAGAGGACGATTCGAAAAACGTAATGACTCCCGACCCCGTTGAAGGCGATTACCTGAATTGCCCGATGACAAAGGATGAGTACGACCGCTTCTACGAGGCGCTCGCCGGCGCCGAGTCCGCGACGGTCCACGACTTCGACAAGGAAAAGTTCTTCGAAGGCTGCCTGCCGATCGAGGTGATGGCGCATCGCGGCCGCGACACGCTTCGGTTCGGCCCGATGAAGCCGGTCGGCCTTGTCGATCCGCGGACGGGGCGAGTCCCGTACGCCGCCGTTCAGCTCCGGCAGGACAACCTGGCCGGCGATCACTTCAGCCTCGTCGGATTCCAGACGCAGCTGAAATGGGGCGAGCAGGCGCGGGTGCTCGCGCTCGTGCCCGGGCTCGAGCACGCGGAGTTCGTGCGGTTCGGGATGGTCCATCGCAATACGTACATCAACGGACCGACCGTGCTCCGCGAGACGTGGCAGATGAAGTCTCGTGACGACCTGTTCTTCGCGGGACAGATCTCCGGCGTCGAAGGGTACGTGGAATCGGCCGCCTCCGGCCTGATGGCCGGCCGCAATGCCGCGGCGCTCGTGCGCGGCGATCAGCCGCGCGTGCCGCCGCGGACCACCGCCATCGGCGCGCTCGCGTACTACGTCTCGCACGCGGACCCGCGCAGCTATCAGCCGACGAACATTACCTTCGGGATCATGACGGCCCCGCCCGAACGGCAAGGCACGCGTCTGGGCCGCGCCGAGCGGAAGCTCGCGGTCTCCGAGCGCGCGTTGATCGACCTCGAACGATGGAACAGCTCCGCGACTTTCTCGACTACCTCCGCCTGAATCGCAACGCGTCCGCCCACACGGTGGCGGCGTACGACAGCGATCTCTCGCAGTTCCTGGCGTTCGCGGCGCAGGACACCGGCAGGCGGGGCAGGCTCGAGCCGTCCCACATCGACCTGGGCGTCATTCGAGGCTTTCTCAGCGAGCTGTATCGGCAGGGGCAGGCGCGCGCGTCGGTCGCGCGCAAGGTGTCCGCGCTGCGCACCTTCGTCCGCTATCTGCGGCGGGAAGGCTGGATCGACTCCGATCCCGCGGCGCTCGCGGTGTTGCCGAAGCGCGAACAGAAAGTGCCGGCGCATCTCACCGTCGAGGAGATGTCGGATCTGCTCGAGACGCCGGACACCTCCGGCCCGCTCGGCCGCCGCGACCGCGCAATTCTCGAGCTGTTCTACGCGTCGGGACTGCGCCTCAGCGAGCTGGTCGGCCTCGATCTCGAGGACGTCGATCTGAACCAGCGGATCGTACGCGCGATGGGAAAGGGACGGAAGGAGCGGCTCGTGCCGTTCAACGGGTCGACGCGGAAGGCGCTCCACGCCTGGTTGACGGATCGGGGCGCAATCACGCGCGGAGATGCGCTGTTCGTGAACGCGCGCGGCGGCCGCCTGACCGGCCGGAGCGTGCAGCGTCTGGTCGCGCGCTACGTAAAGGGCTGCAGCACGCGCTTCGGGATCAGCCCTCACGCCCTGCGCCACTCATTCGCGACGCATCTGCTGCAGCGCGGCGCGGATCTCCGCGCCATCCAGGAGCTGCTCGGCCACGTGCGCCTGTCCACCACGCAGCGCTACACGCACGTGAACGTGGCGCAGCTGCTCGAGGTCTATCGGAAGGCGCATCCGCGAGCGCGCGCCCGAACCTGAACACGAACCGAGAAGAGAGAACCAAGAAGCGTGAACGACAAGGTTGGCTTTCGCTGCCGAAGTGGTAGTATCCGCCCGTTTAGGAGCCCTTCCATGACATCACGTGGCGCATCGGCCTCCCGGCGTCTTGCTGTCGCGCTCATCGTGCTGACCGGCTTCACCACCGCGGCCGCGCAGCAGAAGAACAACAACTTATTTCCGTACGAATACACGATTGATGACCTGGACAACGGGCTGCGGCTGGTCACGGTCCCCACCGATTACCCGAACATGGTCGCGCTGTACATCGTGGCCCAGACCGGATCGCGCAACGAGGTCGAGCCGGGGAAGAGCGGGTATGCGCATCTGTTCGAGCACATCATGTTTCGGGGCAGCGAGAACTACACGCCGGACGAGCGCGACGCCGTCCTGAAGCGCGCGGGCGCGGAAACCAACGCGTCAACAAGCGCGGATCGCACCACCTACTACGAAATATTCTCCAAGGAAGATCTCGAACCGGTTCTGAAGCTGGAGGCCGACCGCTTTCAGCGTCTGAGATATCCGGAGCCGGCGTACAAGACGGAGTCGCTTGCCGTGCTCGGCGAGTACAACAAGAACAGCGCCGACCCGACGGAAAAGCTCGATGAAGTGCTTCATGAAACCGCATTCACGAAGCACACCTACGCGCACACCACGATGGGCTACCTCAAGGACATCGAGGACATGCCGAATCAGTTCAACTACAGCTTGCAGTTCTACAACCGCTTCTATCGGCCCGAATACACGACGATGATCCTGGTTGGGGACCTGACGCGCGATCGCACGCTCGAACTGACGAAGAAATATTTCGGCGGCTGGGCCCGCGGCAGCTACGTGCCCGACATTCCGGCCGAGCCGCCGCAGGCAGTAGCGCGCTCGGCCACAATCGACTGGCCGGCCCCGACGCTGCCATGGATCGCGGTGGCGTTCAAAGGTCCCGCATATTCCGACGAGAAGAAAGACAAGGCCGCGCTCGATCTGCTCTCGCCGATCGCGTTTGGACAGAACTCCGACCTGTACCATCGTCTGGTACTCGACGAGCAGAAGGTGGACACGTTGATACCCGACTTCGGAAATCATCCGGACCCCGAACTGTTCACCGTGTATGCGCGCGTGAAGAACGCGAAGGACATCGACGATGTTCGGGAGCGTATCCTCGCCACGTTCGCGCGATTCACCAACGAGACCGTCGATCAGGCGAAGCTCGATGCGACGCGATCCCGCATTCGCTACAGCTTTGCGCTGCGTCTCAGCAGCTCGGCGGCCATTGCCAACTCACTGGCGCCCTACATCGGGCTTCGTCGAACGCCGGACACCATCAACAAGCTCTTTGCGCTCTACCAGCAGGTCACTCCGCAGGACATGCGAACGATCGCGAGCCAGTATTTCAAGGACGGCAACAGGACGATTGTCACGCTGACGTCCAAGGCGGCGAGGAACTGATGCTCAGAGAGCTCGCATGCGCTCTCCTGCTCGCGGCACTGTTGCACGCGGCAACGTCCGCGCAAGTCGCCAGCGTGCTCCAGCCCGGGACGTCGCCGCTGGTGGTGTTCCGCGTCGTGTTCACCACCGGCGCCGCGTTCGATCCTGCGGGAAAAGAAGGACTCGCGTCACTGACCGCGGCCATGATTGGTCAAGGCGGCTCGCGCGCGATGAGCTACCAGCAGATCGTCGAGGCCATGTATCCCATGGCGTCTTCCGTCGATTGGCAGGTCGACAAGGAGATGACGGTCTTCAGCGGCACCACGCACGTTGAAAACCTCGATCGGTTTTCCGCGCTCCTGAAAGACATGCTGCTCGATCCCGGTTTTCGTCCGGACGATTTCACGCGCCTGCGTGATGATGCCGTGAACTTCCTGAAGGTGTCGCTCCGTGAGGGAAACGACGAAGAGCTTGGGAAGGAATATCTCTACAACGTCATTTACGCCGGCCATCCTTACGCGCATCACAACCGCGGCACGATCGGCTCGCTCCAGAAGCTCACGCTCGATGACGTGCGAGATTTCCATCGCACGCACTACACCAGGGCCAACCTCGTGATTGGGCTCGCAGGCGGATATCCGAACGGCTTTTCACAGAAGGTTGAATCGGATTTTGAAAAACTGCCGGGAGGCACAGCCGACAAGAAGCGCTTCGATGCTCCCAGGCTGCCGGCGGGCGCTCGCATCCAAATCGTGACGCGCGATACCCGCTCCACCGCGATCTCAGTGGGGTTCCCCATCGACGTGAACCGCGCATCGAAGGACTGGCCGGCGCTCGCGCTGGTCGCCTCCTATTTCGGCCAGCATCGCTCGTCGAACAGCTATCTCTATCAACGCCTGCGCGAGGTTCGAGGCCTCAACTACGGCGACTACGCCTATGTGGAGTACTTTCCGCGCGGGATGTTCCTGTTCACGCCGGATCCGAACCTTGCGCGTCAGCAGCAGATCTTTCAAATCTGGATTCGCCCGGTGGAATCGCAGAACGGCGTCTTTGCGCTGCGCGCCGCGCTCTACGAATACGACAGGCTCATTCGCGACGGCATGTCGCGTGAAGCGTTCGAGGCGACGCGCGAGTTCCTGGCGAAATACGCGAACATCCTGACCCAGACGCAAAGCGCCCGGCTTGGGTACGCGCTCGACAGCCGGTACTACGGCATCGGGGACTACAACACGTACATCCGCGACGCGCTGTCGACCCTGACCCTCGACGACGTGAACCGCGCCATCCGGCAACATCTGCAAACGGACACAATGAGGATTGTCATCGTCACCAAGGATGGGCAGGCGTTCCGCGACGCGGTCGTCAAGAACCAGCCCTCTCCGATTGCGTACAACTCGCCCAAACCCCAGGCCCTCGTGGATGAGGACAAGGTTATTCAGGCGTACCGCATCAGTGTGAAGCCGGAAGACGTCGTGGTGGTACCGGTGGAGCGAGTCTTCGAATAAGGTGCGATGCCGCTGCTGCGGTCTGTGAACAGAGTGAACGGAGTTTGTGGACGACCGGACGCGTCAATCTCGCATCCGATTCCCGTGCGTTGCGCACGCCTCAGTGTAGTGGAGGCGCTGCGCCAATCGCACAGACAAATATGAGAATTGCACCGAGAAGGATCGGCATCGCACCGACGTGAGCCGAGGATCGGACCGACATCGTCAGAGCGATCGCACCGCCGGTTTATACCACTGCCGCCGCGCCCGGGTCGTGCTGCTGCAGCGCCGCGCGCCGGCCGCGCGGAAAATCGATGCCGAGCGTCTTGATCTTGTAGTTCATCACGCGCGGGCTGATGGCCAGCAGCTCGGCCGCGTCCTTCTGCACCCAGTTCGACATCTTGAGCGCCTCGATCAGCGCCAGCCGCTCGACCTCTTCGAGCGGGATCCCGGTCGGTGGAATCTTCACGATCGACGACGTCTCCCGCGACGTTCCGCCCGTGCTGGTGTCGCCGAGGCGCAGATCCTCGATCCCGATGTGCGAGCTCTCGCTGAGCAGCATCGCGCGCTCGATGGCGTTCTCCAGCTCACGGATGTTGCCGGGCCAGTTGTAGCGCATCAGCAGCTTCAGCGCGTCGGCGTCGAACCCGTCGATCTTCTTCTTCAGCTCGCCCGCGAAGCGGCGCACGAAAAAGCTGGCCAGCGCGGCGACGTCTTCCTTCCGCTCGCGCAGCGGCGGCATCTCGATCGTGACCACGTTGAGGCGGTAGTAGAGATCCTCGCGGAAGGAGCCCGCGTCGACCATCGACGGCAGATCGCGGTTCGTCGCGGCAACCAGCCGCACGTCGACACGAATCGTGCGCGTCCCCCCGAGGCGCTCGAACTCGTGCTCCTGGAGGACGCGCAGGATCTTCGCCTGCGTGTTTGCGCTCATGTCGCCGATCTCGTCGAGGAACATCGTGCCGCCGTCGGCCTGCTCGAAGCGGCCGATGCGCTGCTTGTCGGCGCCGGTGAACGCGCCCTTCTCGTGGCCGAAGAGCTCCGACTCCAGCAGGTTCTCCTGCAGGGCCGCGCAGTTCACCTTGATGAAGTTGCGCGCCGCGCGGTGCGAGTTGTGGTGGATCGCGCCGGCAATCAGCTCCTTGCCCGTGCCGGTCTCGCCGCGCACGAGGACCGTCGTGTTGCTCTTCGCCACCTTCCGGACGACGCTGAGGACTTTCTCGAGGGCACCGCTCGATCCGATGATCCGCTCGAAGTCGTAGATGTCGCCCTGCGCGTGCCGGAGGTAGTCGATCTGATGCTGCATGCGGCGCATCTCGAGCGCCTTCTCGATCTTGACCTCCATCTCCTCGATCTCGAACGGCTTCTGCACGTAGTCGAACGCGCCCGCCTTGATCGCCTCGACGGCGGTGGAGACCGATCCGAACGCGGTCATGAGGATGACCGCGGCCGAGGGATGCAGCGTCTTCGCGGTCTTCAGCACCTCGAGCCCGGTGCTGCCGCCCATCTTGAGGTCGCTGACAACCACGTCGAAGAAACCCTCGTGGAGCTTCTCGATGGCCGCGTTGCCGTTCGGCGCCTCCTCCACGTCGTGCCCGGCCTCGGCAATCGCCTGGGCCAACCCGCGGCGGAGTGAATCGTGATCGTCTGCGATGAGAATACGGCCCATGTCTGAACCTCGAATTTACGAATCTACGAATTGACGAATTGCAATTTCTCTTCCCACTCACACTCAATTCGTCGATTCGTCAGTTACTCAATTCACTGACGCACTGACCGGCAACGTCACCCGGATCAGCGTGCCGCCACCGGGTGCGGTCCGCAGGTCGATCTGCCCGTCGTGCGCATCCACGATCTTCCTGACGATGGCGAGCCCCAGGCCCGATCCCTGGGGCTTGGTCGTAAAAAACGGATCGAACACCCGGTTGGCGACATCCTGCGGCACGCCCGGGCCGTCGTCGATCATCTCCACCCGCAGCGCCTCGCGCCCGTCCGCGCCGTCGTCCTGCCGGACCGAACCGGCAGTGATGACGACGCGTCCATGTCCCTCCATCGCCTCGTACGCGTTGATCAACAGGTTCGTGAACAACTGCGCCAGCTGGTGATGGTCGGCCTGGATCTGCGGCAGGCCCCGGGGCACGTCGACGACCACCGTGATCGAGCCGCGCGCCGCCTTCGTGTCCGCCAGCTGCACGGCCGCATCAAGCGCCTCGGTGATTCCCGTGCGCTCGACCCGCAGCCGGATCGGCCTGACGAATTCGAGCACCTCCTGCACGATGGCATTCGCCATCTTGGCTTCGGCGATGATGTCGGTCAGCACCACCTGCGCGTCCGGGATGTCCGGGATCTTCCTGCGCAGCAGCCCCGCCATCACTTCGATCCCCGCCAGCGGGTTCTTCACCTCGTGGGCGATGGCCGCGGCCATCTCACCGACTGCCGCGAGCCGATCGCGCAGCCGCTCGCGCTCCTCGATCTGCTCGACGCGCGTGAGATCCTTGAAGAACATCGCCACGCCCGCGACGCCGCCGACATCGTCGTGCACCTTCGCCAGCGTGTAGCCGATCACCTTGCCCGCCGGCCGCAGCCGCATCTCCGCGCGGTTCGGCAGCATGTGCAGCTCGAACGACGACAGCAACTGGCGGACCACGTCGGGATGCGTGCGCAGCACATCCGCGAGCGGCTTCCCAAGGTCGTCGGGCCGCGGCGGCACGCCGAAGATCCGGTAGCCCTCCTCGTTCAGCAACGCCAGCGTCCCGGCGCGCGTGATCGCGAGCACGCCGTTCCGCATCCCCGACACGATGTGGCGGAAGAACGCGTCCCCCGTTCGAGACGTGCCGTCCTCCGGCTTCCTGCCGGCCCGTCGTCCGCCTGCAGAGACCGGGCGGCCCGTTCCGGCGGCGCGGTCGCGGCGGGGAAGAGGGCGACGCGAGCTGGTCATCGGCGGCGGATGCTCCACGGAGCGGAACCCAACCGTCGGCCCGGAACCGCAAAGCACATGCCCGGGCTGGACAGCAGGGAACCCGCGAAAAGGGCAGCGAGTCGGCGGTTCGTGTCGCTGAATGGGGCTGCCCGCATTACGATTCTGTAAGCGTACCGCAGAAAGCGTGACCGAAAAAGACCTGCGCTTACGTTTCGGAGCTATGTTTCAGAGAATTGTTCGGCTGCGTGTTCCTGCAGCGCCTCCCACTGGGAGATCAGATCGCCGACCTCCCACATCAGGGCCTGGTGGCGGTCGGTGACCGGTTTGGCCGATTCGAGGTTGTCGTAGAACCCGGGGGCGGCCATCGCGGCCTCGAGCTCCTTCACCTGCGCTTCGCGCTCCGCGATCCGCGCCTCGAGCTCCGCGATGCGCTTCTGCAGGGCTTCCACCGCCCGCCCGCGCTTCCGGCGCTCCGCGTCGGCGCGTTTGCGCTCTTCCCGGGATTCGGGATTCGGGATTCGGGATTCGGTCGGGGATTGGGGATCGGGGATCAAGGATCGGGGATCGGGGATCGGGGATCGGGGATCGGGCTTCTTGGGATTTGGAGCTTGGGATTTGGGTCTTGGGCTTTGAGCTTTGGGCTTTGGGATTTGGGGCCGAGGAGTCTCCCGGTGCTCTTTACTCCAGAGGAATTCCGCGTACGTCCCTGGATAGATGACCGCCTCGCCGTGACCGACCTCGATGATCTTCGTTGCCAGCTTCTCGACGAAGTAGCGATCGTGCGAGACGAAGATCAGCGTTCCGCCGTAATCCTCGAGGGCCTCGAGCAGCACATCCTTCGAATCGAGATCGAGATGGTTCGTCGGTTCATCGAGCAGCAGCGTGTTTGACGGCCGCAGCAGCATCCGCGCGACCGCGAGCCGCGTCCGCTCCCCGCCCGACAGTACCGCCGCTTTCTTGTAGACATCATCGCCCGAGAAAAGGAAGCCGCCGAGGATGTTCCGGATTGCCGGCACCATGTCGGTCGGCGATCCCGCCGCGAGCGTTTCGTAGACAGTGAGCGCGGGGTCGAGCCGTGCCGCCTCGTCCTGCGCGAAATATTCGATGATGACCTGGTGCCCTTCCGTCCGCGAGCCGCTGTCGGGAGACTCCTCGCCCGAGAGCATGCGCATCAGCGTCGACTTGCCCGACCCGTTGGGCCCCACGAGCGCGATGCGGTCGCCGCGCTCGATGTGCAGCGGCAGATCCTTGAAGACGACGAGCGGCCCGTAGGCCTTGCGTACGTGCTTCAGCTCGAACACCGTGCGCCCGCTCTTCGCGCAGGCCGGGAACGTGAAGTGAATCCGCTTCCGCTCGGGGGGCACTTCGATCGGCTCGACCTTCTCGAGCAGCTTGATGCGGCTCTGCACCTGCGCGGCCTTCGTCGCCTGGTACCGGAACCGATCGATGAACATCTTCACGCGCGCGACTTCTTCGTCCTGCTCCTTCTTCGCCTGGCGCAGCCGCTCGAGCATCGCGTCGCGCTGGGCGACGTACTTGCTGTAGGTGCCGACGTAATCAGTCAGCTTGCGCAGGTTGAGGTCGGTGATGCGCGTGACGACGGTGTCGAGAAAGTAGCGGTCGTGCGAGACGAGGATCACGGCGTACGGGTACGCGCCGAGGTACGCCTCGAGCCAGTTACGTGCCTCGAGATCGAGATGGTTGGTCGGCTCGTCGAGCAGCAGGAGGTTCGGGCGGCCGAGCAGCAGCTTGCCGAGCGCGATGCGCATCTGCCACCCGCCCGAGAATGTCTCCGCCGGACGATCGAGATCGTCGGGGCTGAAGCCAAGCCCGCGGAGGACCGTCGCGATCCGCAGGTCCATGCTGTAGCCCTCCGCCAGCCGGAACCGATCCTGCAGCTCGCTGTAGCGCGCGAGCATCGCGTCGTGTTCGCCCTGCGGGATCGCTCGGTCGCCGAGGCGATGCTCGATGCCGTGCATGTCCTCCTTGATATCGAGCAGCGGTTGGAAGGCGGTGCCGGCTTCCTGGACGAGGGAGCGTCCCGCGTGCGTGAGGCCGTCCTGCGGCAGATAGCCGATCGTGAGATCCGACGGCCTGACAATCGCGCCCGAGTCGGCTTCCTCGAGCCCCGCGAGCATCTTCAGGAGCGTTGTCTTGCCGGCGCCGTTGGGACCGCACAATCCGACGCGCTCGCCATCCGAGATCTGCCACGTCACGTGGTCGAGCAGGGTGCGGTCGCCGAACGATTTGGTGAGGTCGGAAAGCTGGATCACGCCGCCGGTGCGCCGAGCGCTTTCGACGCGGCGGCCAGCACCTGCGGTACGCGGAACGGCTTGGTGAGGTACCCGGCCACGCCGAGATTCACCGCTTCGATCGCGCTCGACTCGGTGGAGAAGCCGGTGATGATGATGACGGGGAGGTCGGCCTTGATCCGCCTGGCCTGCCGGATCAGCGCCAGGCCGTCCATGCCGGGCATCTTGAGATCGGCGATGAGGAGATCGTACGAGAACGCGCGCATCCGATCGAGCGCGGTCGTCCCGTCCGGCGCGGTGTCGACGTCATACGGGGGATCCGCGAGCGCGAGCGTCTTCTCCAGCAGGTCGCGGATGCTTGCCTCGTCGTCGACGACCAGCACGCGCGGACGCGTGTTCCTGACCGGTGCTGCGGGCGCCGCCGCCGTCCGATCGCCCCGGGGCCGCTGGCTGTCCAGCCAGGCGTCGATATCGCGCTTCCGGAAGCGCCACTGCCGGCCGACACGGACTGCCGGAATCTTTCCCGCCTTAATCAGGCGGTAGACCGTCCGGAGGTTGACCTGCAGATACTCCAGGACCTCCTCTGTGGTCAGAAACACTTCGTCCGTTGGGAAATTCAAAGCCAAGACTCCAGTATTGTACCACTCTGTCCGCCTGTGGCAGGCCGTTCGCTTGGGCTGGCATCCGATAAGCTCAGGCGGATGGACGCCTCACCAGCGACCACGCAAGGTTTTGAGTCGTATCATGGACTTTACGGCCGTACGGCGGCAGTGGCCGTCTTATCCGACGACCGGACCGGCGGGCCCCCGGATCCAGACATGACGTTGACGGACGACGAGCTCGTCGCCAGATCGATGGGTGGCGATGCGGAGAGCTTCAATCAGCTCATCCTCCGATGGGAAAGGCCGATCTACGCCCTGGCGTACCGGGTGATTGGCCGCGAGGAGGACGCGCGTGACGTGTGCCAGGAGACCTTCCTCCGCGCGTTCCGCGCCCTGCCCGGGTTCAAGGGCCAGGCGAAGTTCTCCTCCTGGCTCTATCGCATCGCGCTGAACCTCTGTCGCGACTGGATCCGCCGGCAGCGTCGCGCGCCCGTGATGCAGATACCGGAAGGTGTCGACCCCGGCGACCTGCTGGCGGAACGCGGTCCGGTTGAATCGATCGAGGAGTTCGTGTCGCGACGCGAGCTGAGCGCGGTCGTGGAAGAAGCCATGGCGCTGCTCCCCGAGGAGCAACGGACCGCGATCATCCTCAAGGAGTACCACGGGATGACGTTCCAGGAAATCGCGGACATGCAGGGATGTCCGCTCAGCACGGTGAAGACGCGGCTGTACCAGGGATTGAGCGTGCTGCGCCGGCGCCTGGAAAAGAACGGACAGATGACGCCGCAACTGGTGAAACGAACATGAGTCAGACCTTGATCTGCGGAGATCCCGGCGCGCTCGTCGCGTATCTCTACGACGAATGCGACGCGGACGAGCGCCGCGCGATTGGCGCGCACGTCTTGGTGTGCGACGGATGCGCGGAAGAACTGGCGTCGCTCGGCGCGACGCGCACCCAGCTCGCCGCATGGAGACCTCCCGACGCGCAGCTTGGATTTCGGGTCGTGTCGGAAGCGCCCTTCAGGCGTTCGCGCTGGTGGAAGCAGCCACTTCCCGCGTGGGCGCAGGCGGCTGCGGCAGCGCTGATCTTCGGCGCGGGCGTGACGCTCGGCGCGCTTCGTGGAACCGCGCCGCGCGCGGCGACGGAGTCGCAGGCCAGAAGCGCACAGGCGAGGACTGCGCAGACCAACACCGTGCAGGTCAACACGGCCGCGCCGGTTGCGGCGAGTGTCGCGGCCGTCTCCCAGAAGGACCTGTCAGCGCTCGAGCAGCGTCTCCGCGCGGACATGTCGCAGACGCGGAACACCAGCGGGCCGGTGGCCGCCGGCACGGGCGACGCGCAGCTTCTCGAGCGCGTGCGCGCGATGATCCAGGACAGCGAGCAGCGGCAGCAGCGCGAGCTCGCGCTGCGCACCGCGGAAGTCGTGCGCGACTTCGACGCGCAGCGCCGCGTCGACCTGGCCCGCATCGAGCGGACCCTGGGCCAGATGGACGGCACGACCGGCGTCGAGGTGGAACAGCAGCGCCAGATGCTCAATTACCTGATGCGCGTCTCGCAGCGGGGACAGTAACGTACGCAGTACGTAGGGCGGGTTCCGCCCGAAGGGCGGACCCGCCGAAACCCGAAGGGCGGACCCGCCGAAACCCGAAGGGCGGACCCGCCGAAGAGGAGAGAAGTCTTGAAACCTTGTCTTGTTGGGATGGCCATCGTGATCGGCATCGCGCCGGGGGCGTTCGCGCAGGCGGCGCCGCAGCTGCAGGACGCCGATCAGCTCAAGGCGCGCCAGAAGATCTCGATGATGGAGAGCGTGCTCGAGAGCGCGGTCGCCAACGGCGCCGACAGCCTCATGCGGCAGGTGCGCGCGGTGATGCCTCCCGACGCGCTGATGCTGACCGGCGCGCCAGGAGCTCGCGGCTTCCGCCTGGATGGCTACGGCGTCTTCTTCGACGTCGAGGTGCCCGCGTTCCGCCGGACCATGGCGTATACGCTGCGGGCGATGGTCGACGAGAGCGGGCTCGGGGCAGGCACGGCCGTCGCGCAGCTGAAGACGTACATCGCGACCGTGCAGGACCCGCGCACCCGCGCCTCGCTCGAGCGCGCGATGCGACGCCTCGAGCTGCAGGTCGGTCCGGTCGGGCCCGTGCCCGCTGATGCGACGGCGCGCACGCAGACGGTTGGGGCCGCGACGGTCACCGCGCAAACAACCGTCGTGCCCGCGCCGGTGATCGATCCCATCCTCGTCGAGGATCCAAACGCCGTGTACACGCGCGAGGTGAGCTCGGCCATCGTCGATGCGATGATCGAAAACAGCGGTCCGCTCCCGGTTGCCGACAACGAGTGGCTGATGGTGGCGGCGCGCGACAATATCCGGCCCGACCGGCTTGTTCCCGGCGATACGTCGAATATCAGCAGCATCGTGTTCCGGATCAAGGGCAGCGATCTGGCCGCGTTCCGCGCCGGACGCATGACGCTGGAAGAGGCGCGTACACACGTCGAGGTCAAGCAGTTCTGACCGTTCCGGCCGCGGCGTTGCGGTTTACAATTGCCGCATGACACGCTTGGTTCTCGCGGTGGCAGCCGCGCTGCTGCTTGCCGGCTGCGGCCACAATTTCGACGTCGAGAAGGTCCTCACGGTTACCGACGTCCATACCGGCTGGTACGACGCCGGTATCGTCGAAGGCAAGAACAAGCTCGTTCCGAGCATCTCTCTCAAGCTGCAGAACATCTCCGGCGAGCCGGTCGAGAGCGTGCAGATCAACGCGATCTTCCGGCGCATGGGTGATCCCAAGGGGTGGGGCGAGCATTTCGTCCGCGCCATCGATGCCACCGGGCTTCCGCCCGGCCAGACGGGCGGATCGCTCGTGCTGCGGTCGAACCTCGGATACACGGGCACGCAGTCGCGGCTCCAGTTGCTGCAGAACAAGGAGTTCGTCGATGCGAAGGTCGAGATCTTCGGCAAGCACGGATCGCGCACCTGGCAGAAGCTCGCCGAGTACACGATCGATCGGCAGCTCCTGACGCAGTAGTGGCGTCCTCCTTCGCGCTCGAGCGGCGCCTGGGTCCGCTCGACGCCGCGGCCATCATCGTGTCCAACGTCATCGGCGGCGGGATTCTCTTCACGCCGCCGCAGATCGCCGCGCTCGTGCCGGGCGCGGCGTTGTTTCTCTCGACCTGGATCGCCGGCGGCGCCCTGGCGTTCGCCGGCGCAATGGCGTACGCGGAGCTCGCCGCGCTGCGTCCGCGCGCCGGCGGCGAGTACGTGTACCTGCGCGAGGCGTTCGGCCCGGCGGCGGCGTTTCTGACCGGCTGGACGTCGTTCGTCGCGGGCTTCTCGGGAGCCATCGCGACGAGCGCCGTCGTGATGGTGTTCTATCTCGGACGCTTCGTGCCCGCCGCCGCGGATCGCGCACCGTGGCTTGTCGCGCCGATCGTCCCGGGCGTGCTCGCGCTGACCGTGTCCCCGCAGACGGTCACCGCCGTGGCGATCATCGTCGCGATGGCGTGCATCCACGTGCGCGGCGTCGGCCCCGGGCGCATCGTGGGCAACCTGCTCGCGAGCCTCAAGGTGACCGCGCTCGTGCTCTTCATGGCGATCGGCTTCTCGTTCGGCGCGGGCTCCCTGTCGCACCTGCGCGAGTCGGCGCCCGTTGCGCCGGCCGGCTGGCTGCTCGCGTTGATCCCGGTGATGTTCACCTACTCCGGCTGGAATGCGGCCGCGTACGTCGCCGAAGAAGTGCGCGATCCCGGGCGCAATGTGCCGCGCGCGCTCGCCCTCGGAACCGGCGCCGTCATCGGGATCTACCTGCTGTTGAACGCGCTCTACCTCTACGTCATCCCGGCGAGCGAGCTGGCCGGGATCAACGGGAGCGTCCTCGACGTGATCGCCCAACGGCTCCTGGGCGGTGCGGCCGGCGCCATCATGGGCATCGTGTCGATCGTCAGCCTCGCGGCCAGCATCAGCGCGATGACGTTTGCAGGCCCGCGCGTATACTTCGCGATGGCGCGTGACAGGCTGTTCTTCGCGCGCGCGGGCGTGGTGCATTCGCGCTACCGCACACCAGCAGCCGCGATCGTCGCGCAGGCCACCTGGAGCTCGTTGCTGGTGCTGACGGCGACCGCCGACGCGCTCGTCAACTACACGGGATTCGCCATCATCCTGTTTTCAGGTGTCGCGGTGGTGGCGCTGTTCGTGTTGCGCAGGAAGGAACCGGATGCGGAGCGTCCGTTCCGCGCGTGGGGCTATCCGATCGTCCCGGCCCTGTATGCGATCGCCAGCGTCGCGATCCTGGCGAACGGGCTGTATCGCGCACCCGGCCCGACCGGCACGGGCGCGCTCATCATGGCGGCGGGGTTGCCGATCTACGCGATCTTTCGCAGCAAAAACCCAAACCCCAAATCCCAAACCCCAAGTCCCAATATTTGTTGATTCGGGATTCGGGATTCGGGATTCGGGATTCGGGATTCGGGCTTTGGGACTTGGGATTTGCTACGGCCGGGCGGGCCGCAGGTCGCCGCGATACGTGATCGTCTGTCCCGGATTGATCCGGACATCGAAGTCGAGCGGCGTGTAGCCGGGCGCGACGATCTGAATGTGATACGCGCCTGATTCCAGCTTCAGCGCCTGGAACGTGCCGTCGTAGTCGTCCACGCGTCCCGTATAGTACCCGTTCACATAGACGTCCGCGAATCGCGGCGTCACGCGAAGCCGTACCTCGCCGACGTCGTAGTACCCGCGATCGTAGCCGTACCCGTAGCCGTAGGAGCTTGGTGGATACCACGTGTACGGGTCGTAGTAGAAGTAGCCGAGACCGAAGGCGCCGTAGCCGTACGGATAGTACTGGCGCGGGTAGTAGTAGTAGTTGTAAACCGGCGGCGCGATGTAGGCGTTGCGGCCGCCGCGCGGCGACGGGGGATACGCCGGCACGGGACGCGACTCCCGCGGCACGGCCTGGCCCGTCTGCGGGTTGCCGTCACGGGGTCGGCCCCCGCGCTCCACCGCGCCGCCAGTCTGCGGGTTGTTACCGCGTGCTCGACCGCCGTCGCCACTTTGCCGATCGTTGGCCGCTGCCGGCGCGGGCTGCGGCTGCGCGGCTCGCGCGGTCGCGGCGGGTGCGGGTGGATTCGCGGTGCGCGGACGCTCTTCGCGCGGCACGGCCTGCCGCTGGCCATCTTCGCTGCGTACGGTTGGGGCGGGTTTGTCGCCTTCGTCCGGACTCGGCCATCGCTGAACGACTTCCTGCGCCGCCGGGGCGTCGTTGGCGAGCGCCGTCGCCGGCGTCGCCGCGAGAAGCGAGGTTGCAAGGACCAAAGATACGCGCAGCATATTGCGTCTCCTTCGTGTGGCCGCCGGCGCGAAGGCCGACAGCCATTTCAAGCAGTGAGCAACGATGCTGCCATGCGTCATCCGCTGAGACATCGCGGAAAATAGGCCGATTCTGCGCGGTCATGGGCCCGCTGTCCCCGGTACCGGCCGCGCCGCCCGGCAGGCCTGCCCATTTTTTGAGGCATACTGGCCACGTGATCCACGCGACGACCATCCTTGCCGTCAGGCACCAGGAGCGCACGGTGCTGGCCGGCGACGGGCAGGTGACGTTCGGCAGCACGGTGCTGAAGCAGAGCGCGAAGAAGATCCGCCGGCTCTACAACGAATCGATCCTCGCCGGCTTTGCCGGCTCCGCCGCCGATTCGTTCGCGCTCTTCTCGCGGTTCGAATCGAAGCTCGAGCAGTATCGCGGCAATCTCGAACGCGCCGCTGTGGAGCTCGCGCGCGACTGGCGCACCGATCGCCTCCTTCGTCGTCTCGAGGCGATGCTGATCGTCGCTGACAAGAAATCGACGTTCCTGCTGTCCGGCACCGGTGATCTGATCGAGCCCGACGATGGGATCGTGGCCGTGGGATCCGGCGGGCCGTACGCCATGGCGGCGGCGCGCGCGCTCGCGCGGCACAGCCAGCTCGACGCGCGCCACATTGCCGTCGAGGCGATGGCGATCGCGGCCGACATCTGCATCTATACGAACCAGAGCCTCACGATCGAAGAGTTGTAAGCGCGATGGCTATTTTTCTTCCTGAACGAACCGCTTCCGCGGCGCAATCGCTGACCCCCCGCGAGATCGTCGCCGAGCTCGACAAGTACGTCATCGGGCAGGCCAAAGCGAAGCGCGCGGTCGCGATTGCCTTGCGCAACCGGACACGCCGGCAGCAGCTCCCCGCGGACATGGCCGACGAGGTCACGCCGAAAAACATCCTGATGATTGGACCGACGGGCGTCGGCAAGACGGAGATCGCGCGGCGGCTCGCGCGCCTGGCCCAGTCCCCGTTCATCAAGGTCGAGGCGTCGAAATTCACCGAGGTGGGCTACGTCGGCCGCGACGTGGAGTCGATGGTCCGCGACCTCGTGGAGCTGGCCGTCGACATGGTTCGCGGTGAGAAGGCCGAGGAGGTCCAGGAGAAGGCGCGCGCCGGCGCGGAGGAGCGGCTCCTCGATCTGCTGCTGCCGCCATCCCGCCCCGCCGCGCCCGGCGAGGATCCATCCGCGATCCGTGAGCAGGCGGGTCGGACGCGCGAGCGGATGCGCGAAGCGCTCCGCGAGGGCCGCCTCGACGATCGCAGCGTCGAGGTCGAGACGCACACGAGCGCGATGCCGTCGTTCGAGATCATCGCCGGCAGCTCCGTCGAGGAGATCGGCGTCAACCTGAAGGACATGATGGGCAACATGTTCCAGGGGCGTGCGAAGACCCGGCGTCTCAAGGTGCCCGAGGCGCTGGCGCATCTCCTCGCGGAGGAACAGGCGAAGCTGGTGGACATGGAGTCGGTGAGCCGCACCGCCGTGCAGCGCGTCGAGCTTGCCGGCATCATCTTCATCGACGAGATCGACAAGATTGCGAGCCGCGACGGCATGGCCGGCGGCGGCCACGGCGGGCCGGACGTCAGCCGCGAAGGCGTCCAGCGCGACATCCTGCCGATCGTGGAGGGCACGACCGTCAACACGAAGTACGGGATGGTGAAGACCGACCACATCCTGTTCATCGCGGCCGGCGCGTTTCACGTCTCGAAGCCGTCCGACCTCATTCCGGAGCTGCAGGGACGCTTCCCGATTCGCGTCGAGCTCGAGCCGCTGACGCGCGACGACTTCGTCCGCATCCTCACCGAGCCGCGCAACGCACTCGTCAAGCAGTACGTCGCGCTCCTCGGCACCGAGGATCTGACGGTCACGTTCACCTCCGGCGCGGTAGGGCGGATCGCCGATTTCGCCGCCCGGGTCAACGACGCCACGGAGAACATCGGCGCCCGCCGCCTCCATACCGTGATGGAGCGGCTCCTCGACGAGCTCTCGTTCGAGGCGCCGGATCTGGGCGGGAAAACGGTGATCATCGACGAGGCCTACGTCGACCGCATGCTCGCCGACATCGTCCGGAACGAAGACCTCTCCCGCTACATCCTGTAACTGGCCCGCCTCTTGCGATGACGTGTCGGGGTGTCGGGGTGTCGAACCTGCGGATCGGCGCCGCGATTTTTTGGCGTGATTTTCACGCGATCCTGTAGAATCGCTTCACGTGTCGGACAAAAATGTTGAAGAGTGATCCAGCTAAGACAGGAACGTACGGGCATTGGGCTGCGCCCGGCTTTTCGCACGGCCGGATCGCGACGCCTTTGTTTCTAAAGACCCTTTTCGGATCAGGAATGTAGGAGACCTATGCCCGCCGCCAAGCCCGGACCAGACGGCAACACCTCCACGCGAGACGCCCGCCGGCTGTCGACGCTGCTCGAGGTCAGCCAGGCCCTGTCAGGCACGCTCAACCTGAAGGCCGGAATGCAGCGCGTGCTGGCGATTCTCATCCGGCACCACGGCGTCGTCCACGGCATGGTGACGCTGCTGCGCGAAGGGGAGCTCCAGGTCGAGGCGGCGGAAGGGTTCGACGATCGCGCCCGCACGGTGCGCTACAAGCTCGGGGAAGGCATCACCGGCCAGGTGGCGCAGAGCGGCAAGCCGATCGTCGTCCCGCGGATCAGCCGCGAGCCGGCGTTTCTCAACCGGATGCCGCGCCGCGCGGACCCGCCGCGGCAGGAGCTGAGCTTCATCTGCGTCCCGATCACCGTGCAGCGCGCCACGGCCGGCGCGCTCGCCGTCGATCTCCGCTTCAAGCCGGAGCGCGACTACGAGAGCAGCGTGAAGTTCTTCGGCATCGTCAGCTCGATGATCGCGCAGGCGCTGAATGTGCAGCGGCTGGTCGAAGAAGAGCGCCGCCGCCTCGTCGACGAGAACACGCACCTGCGGCAGGAGCTGCGCGAGCGGTACGATTTCTCCAACATCATCGGGACGAGCGGGCCGACCAGGCTGATGTACGAGCAGGTGGCGCAGGTCGCGCAGACCAACACCACCGTGCTGATCCGCGGCGAGTCGGGCACCGGCAAGGAGCTGATCGCGCACGCGATCCACTACAACTCGCTGCGCGCGAAGAAGCCGTTCGTGAAGGTGGCCTGCGCGGCGCTGCCCGACAGCCTGATCGAGTCGGAGCTGTTCGGCTACGAGAAAGGCGCGTTCACCGGCGCCAACGCGCGCAAGAAGGGGCGCTTCGAGCTGGCCGAGGGGGGGACGCTCTTCCTCGACGAGATCGGCGACATCAACCTGAACACCCAGGTGAAGCTGCTGCGCGTGCTGCAGGAGCGCGAGTTCGAGCGCGTCGGCGGCACCGAGACCGTTCGCGTCAACGTGCGCGTGATCTGCGCGACCAACAAGGACATGGAGAAGGCCATCGCGAACGGCACCTTCCGCGAGGACTTCTATTACCGGCTCAACGTCTTCACCATCTTCGTCCCGCCGCTCCGCGACCGGAAGGCGGACATGCTGCTGCTCGCCGACCACTTCCTGGAGAAGTTCTCGCGCGAGCACGGCAAGGTGATCAAGCGGATTTCCACGCCGGCGATCGACATGCTCATGTCGTATCACTGGCCCGGCAACGTGCGAGAGCTCGAGAACGCGCTGGAGCGCGCCGTCCTCGTCTGCGAGGGCCAGGTCATCCACGGGCATCACCTCCCGCCGTCGCTGCAGACCGCGGACGCGTCGGGCACCGTGACGCGCGTCTCGCTCAAGGACGCCGTCGAGGGGTTCGAGCGCGATCTGATCCAGGACGCGCTCAAAACCACGCGCGGCAACCGCGCCAAGGCGGCCCGGCTGCTCGACACGACCGAGCGCATCCTCAACTACAAGGTGCGCGGCCTCGGCATCGATGTGCGGCGATTCAGGGCGTCGGAAGGCGGACGACGGGTCGCGGTCGATCCGCAGTCGGCGCCCCTGTCTGCGGACGAGCACGACGTCGCATAACCACGA
>JAHFUO010000007.1:38381-69754 GCA_023265015.1 Acidobacteriota bacterium
GTGGTTCAACGTCCTTTGTGTCTCATCGTGGTACTCGGCGCGGCACTGCTCGCCGCGGGCTGCGGCAAGAAAGGTCCGCCGCTTGCGCCGATTGTCCGCATCCCTGCGGCGATCGATACGATCCGGGCGACCCGGATCGGCGGCGACGTCTTCGTGACGCTCACGGTCCCCGCCAAGAACATCGATTCCTCGATCCCGGTCGACATCGGCCGCATTGAAGTCTACGGCTACACCGGGCGCATGCCGCCCCCGCAAACGCGATGGGCGGAGCTCGGCGAGCTGGTGGCGGCCATTCCCGTCATTCCCCCGCCGCTCGATGCCTCGTCTGGCGAGGCACCTCCGGCCGGCTCCGCAGCCGACGCGCCGAAGGGCGCTACGCCTGGAATGGTGATCACCGTGCGCGACGCGCTCACGCCCGCGGCCCTCGTGCAGGGGCCCGTGGATGAGACGCTGCCACGGAATGGGCGCGCGCGGCTCACGCCGGTCGCGGTTGCGCCGCAGCCAACTGTGCTGCGACGCTTCTACGTGGCGTTCGCCTTCAGCAGGCGCGGGCGTCCGGGACCGCCCGGCGCGGCGGCAGAATTCCCGTTGATCAACGGTCCTGAGCCGCCGGGCTTCGTCCGTGCCACGTATTCGGAATCATTTGTGACCGTCGAGTGGCCGCCGTCAGGCGGCATCGTTGGCTTCCTGTTCGATCGCCCGCTTGCCCCCGAGGATTCGCCGCTCGATGACACGGTCGAGCCGATCGCGCCGGCCGCGGTGGCAACCGCGGCGCCGGAGGTGACGATTCCGACCGGCCCCGTTCACTACAACGTCTATCGCGAGGTCGAGCCGGATCCGCTCGCCTTTCCCGAGGCTGCGACAGACGCGCCGTGGAGCGTGACGCCGCCCGCGCAGGTGAACGCGGCGCCGCTCGATGCGATGACGTTCAGCGATCCGGTCGGGTCCGACCGCGAGCGCTGCTACGTGGTGCGCGCGCTGCGCGGAACCGCACCGAACGTGCTCGAAGGCGACCCCTCCGAGCCGGCATGCGTGACGCCGACCGACGTGTTCCCGCCCGCGGCGCCGGTGCGGCTTGTCGCGGTGGCGGACGAGGGCGGGACCAGCCTCATCTGGGAACCGAACGCCGAAGCGGATCTCGGCGGCTATCTGGTCTTGCGCGGTGACGCGTCCGATGCCACACTCCAACCGCTCACGCCGACGCCGATTGTCGAGCCGCGGTTCCGTGACACGCACGTGATGCCCGGCAGCAAATATGTGTACGCCGTCGTCGCGGTCGACTCGCGGCTTCCCGTGCCGAACATCAGCGCGGAGTCGAATCGGGTCGAGGAGACCGCGCGGTGACTTGTTGGTGGTTGGTGGCTGGTGGTCCGCCATCCACGAACCGGGGGTCCTATGAAGTTATTCGTTGATACCGGCAGCGTGAGGGACGTCGAGGCGCTGGCCGCGATCGGCATTCTCGACGGCGTCACGACCAATCCGTCGCTGCTCGCCAAGGAGAGCGGCGATTACCGGCAGATCCTGAAACAGATCTGCCAGATCGTGAAAGGCCCCGTGAGCGGCGAGGTCGTTGCCACCGACACGGCCGGGATGGTGCGCGAGGGGCGCGATCTCGCCGGCATCGACCCGTACATCGTCGTCAAAGTGCCGTTCACCAAGGACGGCGTCAAGGCGTGCAAGACGCTCTCGTCGGAGGGGACGCGCGTGAACGTCACGCTGATTTTTTCCGCGACGCAGGCGTGGCTCGCCGCGAAGGCGGGCGCGAGCTATGTCAGCCCGTTCGTCGGGCGGCTCGATGACATCGGGGCGACCGGTATGACGGTCGTGCGCGAGATCGTCGACATCTTCGACAACTCCGAGTACACGACCGAGGTGCTCGTTGCCAGCGTCCGCAGCCCGATTCACGTGATCGAGGCCGCGCGCATGGGCGCCGACGTCGTCACCGTGCCGCCGGCCGTGATCGAGCAGTGCTTCAAGCATCCGCTCACCGACATCGGCCTGGAGAGATTCCTGAAGGACTGGGAGAAGGCTCAGGGCGCGAAGGTGTAATGTCTTCCGACCCTCTCGCCGACCTCGATCGGCGCGCCGAGCTGGGCGGCGGCGAAGAACGTCTCCGGCGTCAGCGCGAGTCCGGCAAGCTGACGGCGCGTGAGCGGATCGAGCTCCTGTTCGATCCCGGCACCTTCGAGGAAATCGACAGGTTCGTCACGCACCGCTGCCTCGACTTCGGCATGGCCGAGCAGATCGTGCCGGGCGACGGCGTCGTCGCCGGCCACGGCCGCGTGAGCGGCCGCCTGGCGTACGCCTTCGCGCAGGACTTCACGGTGTTCGGCGGGTCGCTGTCGGAAACGAATGCCGCGAAGATCGTGAAGATCATGGACCTGGCGATGAAGATGGGCGCGCCCGTCGTCGGCCTGAACGACTCGGGGGGCGCGCGCATCCAGGAAGGCGTGGCGTCGCTCGCCGGCTACGCGGACATCTTTCTCCGCAACACGCTCGCCTCGGGTGTCGTGCCGCAGATCTCCGCGATCATGGGGCCGTGCGCGGGGGGCGCCGTCTATTCCCCGGCGATCACCGACTTCACCGTCATGGTGAAGCACACCAGCTACATGTTCGTGACCGGGCCGGACGTGATCCGGACCGTCACGCACGAGCAGGTGACGAAGGAGGAGCTCGGCGGCGCGATGACGCACAACGAGAAGAGCGGCGTCGCGCACTTCGCGGTCGAGAACGACCAGGACTGCGTGCTGCTCATCCGCGAGCTGCTGTCCTTCATGCCCGGCAACAACGTCGACGATCCGCCGCGCGTCGAGACGGCCGATCCGGCCGACCGGGCGGAGGCGGCGCTCGACACGATCGTGCCGGCGGCGCCGAACCAGCCGTACGACATGTTCGACGTGATCCAGGCGGTCGTGGATGACCGTCACTTCCTCGAGGTGCACGCGCACTTCGCGAAGAACATCCTCGTCGGCTTCGCGCGGCTCGGCGGCCGCCCGGTGGGCGTCGTCGCCAACCAGCCGGCGTACCTCGCCGGCACGCTCGACATCGACGCCTCGGTGAAGGGCGCGCGGTTCGTGCGCTTCTGCGACGCCTTCAACATCCCGCTCGTGACCTTCGAGGACGTGCCCGGCTTCCTGCCCGGCACCGTGCAGGAGTGGGGCGGCATCATCCGCCACGGCGCGAAGCTCCTGTTCGCCTTCGCGGAGGCGACGGTGCCGAAGCTCACGGTCATCACGCGCAAGGCCTACGGCGGCGCGTACTGCGTCATGTCCAGCAAGCACATCCGGACCGACGCGAACTACGCGTGGCCAACCGCTGAGATCGCGGTGATGGGAGCGGAGGGGGCGGTCAACATCCTGTACAAGCGCGAGCTCGATGCGGCCTCCGACGTGGCCGCGGCGCGCGCGGCCAAGATTGCCGAGTACCGCGAGAAGTTCGCGAACCCGTACGTCGCCGCGCAGCGCGGGTTCATCGACGAGATCATCCGCCCGCGGCAGACGCGGGCAAAGCTGATCACCGCGCTCGCCACGCTCGACACCAAGCGCGACAAGAACCCGCCGAAGAAGCACGGCAACATCCCGCTCTGAGCCGGCCATGCGCCCCCTCGACTCCGCTCGGGGCAAGCCCCTCGACTCCGCTCGGGGCAGGCCTCTCGACTTCGCTCGGGGCGGATACGTGGCGGCCACGCTTTCGTACGCGCTCATCACCGTCGCGATCTTTCACAACCTGCTCCCGGTGATCTCGACGCACGTCTACTCCGATACCGGCGACGCGCTCCTGAACGCATCGATCCTGGCGTGGAACGCGACGCATCTCCCGCTCTCCGGCGGTTGGTGGAACTATCCCTCTTTCGCGCCGCTCTCCGGCATCACCGCGTGGACCGAGCATCTGCTCGGCGCGTATCCGCTGACGACGCCGATCGTCCGGATCACGGGCAATGCGGTGCTCGCCTACAACGTGCTTCTGTTGACCTGCTTCCCGCTGAATGGTCTCGCGACGTTCGCGCTGGCGCGTGAGGTCACAGGCTCTGCCGCCGCCGCGTTCGTGGCCGGCCTGGCATTCGCTTTTGCGCCATACCAGTCGGGGCAGGTCGCGCACGTGCAGATGCTGATGGCGTTCGGAATGCCGCTGGCGCTTCTCGGCCTTCACCAGTACGTCGAACACGGCCGACGGCGGGGCGCCGCGTGGTTCACGATCGGCTGGCTCAGCGTCGTTGCGTCGAACGCGTACATGCTCGTGTTCTTCCCAATCCTTGTCGCGCTCTGGTGCGTGTGGTGTGCACGCGGACCCCAAGGGTCCGCGCCGCATGTCGACAACCCCGTCTCGAGCGCGCCGCATGTCGACAACCCCGTCTCGAGCGGCGCGGGCCTTTCAGCCCTCGACCATGCTCGGGATGACCCTGAGCTCGTCGAAGGGTCAGGTCCGCGAGTCACACGTCTCGTGCCGATCGCGATTGCAGCGGCACTCGTGACGATGGTTGTTGCTCCGCTGCTCTGGGGCTATCACGTGCGACAGGCTGCCTATGCCCTCGCGCGGCATTACGACGAGATCCGAAGCTTCGGCGCTGACTTGCGCAGTCTGGCCGGCATCCCTCACCAGGAATGGCTCTGGAGCTCGTGGCTGGACACCACATCCATCGAGGCGTCGCTCTTTCCGGGCGTCGCGATCCTCGCGCTGACCGCGATCGGCATGGCGCCGCGGCTGCGCGGCGCGTGGCGCAGGCGCGATCCGGCGGTCTTCTATCTGGCCGGGGCCATCGCCATGTGGCTGATCGCGATCGGCCCTGAACCGGCGTGGGCAGGCACGCGGGTATTCCAGTACGGTCCCTACCGGCTCCTGCTTCTGCTGCCGGGCGGCACGAGCATCCGTGTTCCGGCGCGCGCATGGTTGCCCGCAGCGCTTTGTCTGGCTGTCACCGCCGGCGCAGGCGCCGCCGCGCTGATCCAGCGTCCCCGCCGGCGATGGATGGCGGTGGCGTTCGCCGTGATGATCGCCGCGGAGGGATGGTTCCACGATGCCGTTTTCGAAGTCCCGCGTGGCCCCTCGAACGAATGGATCCCGCGTGGCGCGCTCGTCCTGGATCTGCCGATCGGCGCATCCGCAGAGAACGTGCCTGCCGAGTACCTCGCGGTGACACATGGTTACCGCGTGGTCAACGGCTACAGCGGCTACGCGCCGCCGCACTTCGCCGCGCTGCGCGGGGCGCTCGCGTCGCACCAGCCGACGGCATTCGATTCGTTTCGCCGCCTCGATGACCTCTATGTCATCGTCCGCCCGGCCGTCGATGCGCCGTTCATACGCTGGATGGAATCGCAGCCCGGGATCGAACGAGCCGTCGACACGCCGGAATGGGGGCTCTATCGCCTGCCGCGGATCGGCGAGGGGGCTCCCACCACCATGCCTGTCCCGCTGCCGCGTCCCGGCGCCGTCGCATTTCAGCTTCGCTGAACCCTGAGTGCTAGAATCAAAACGCGATCCGGTCCTGCCCACGGCGCCAGCGACAGTTGAACAAGATCCTCATCGCCAACCGCGGCGAGATCGCCGTGCGCATCATCCGCGCCTGCCGCGATATGGGGCTCGCGACGGTGGCGGTCTACTCGGCGTGCGATCGCGGCGCGCGCCACGTGCGCCTCGCGGACGAGGCGGTCGCCGTTGGCGGCAATCCCCCCGGCGACAGCTACCTTCGCATCGATCGCATCATTGACGCGGCGCAGCAGACCGGCGCCGATGCCGTCCATCCCGGCTACGGCTTCCTGGCGGAAAACGAGGACTTCGCGGCCGCGTGCCGCGATGCACGGCTCACCTTCATTGGCCCGGCGCCCGACGCGATTGCGTTGATGGGCAGCAAGACCGCCGCCCGGCGCGCAGCCATCCGGGCTGGCGTGCCGATCGTGCCGGGCACCGAGGATCCGCTTGGCGCCGATGTCCCCGACGCCACGATCGCGGGCATCGCCGATCGCCTCGGCTACCCGATCATGATCAAGGCGGTGGCCGGCGGCGGCGGCAAAGGCATGCGCCTCGTGACGCACCCCGACGGGCTGTCGAGCGCGGTGCGGGCGGCGCGATCCGAGGCGAAGACATCGTTCGGCGATCCGGCGGTGTATCTGGAGCGGCGCATCGCGCGTCCGCGCCACGTCGAGGTGCAGATCCTCGCCGACGAGCACGGCGCCGTGCTGCCGTTCGTGGAGCGCGAGTGCTCGATCCAGCGCAGGCATCAGAAAGTGATCGAGGAGACGCCGTCCCCCGTGGTCGACGTGGAGCTGCGGCGGCGCATCACGTCGGCGGCGGCGGCGGTCGCGCGCTCGGTCGGCTACACCAACGCGGGCACGGTCGAGTTCCTGCTCGACGAAGACGGCCGCTTCTACTTCCTCGAGATGAACACCCGGCTGCAGGTCGAGCATCCGATCACCGAGATGGTGACGGGCATCGATCTCGTGCGCTGGCAGATCCGGATCGCCCGCGGGGAGCGTCTCGATCTCGACCCCGAGGCGGTGCTGGCGCCGGCCGGCCACGCGATCGAGTGCCGCATCTACGCGGAGGATCCCGACTCGGGGTTCATGCCGTCGCCGGGCCGCATCACGGCGCTGCGCGTGCCGGGCGGGCCCGGCATCCGCGATGACAGCGGGACCGAGGCGGGCGCCGACGTGCCGATCTTCTACGACCCGATGATCTCGAAGCTGATCGCGTGGGGAGAAGATCGGCCGCAGGCGATTGCGCGGATGCGTCGGGCGCTCGGCGAGTACGAGGTGCGCGGAATCCGGACGACCGTGCCATTCTTCAGGTGGATGCTCGACCAGCCCGATTTTCTCGCCGGGCGCTTTCACACGAGCTACCTCGATGATCTCCTCCGCGCCCGGCAGGGCGAGCCATTCACGTCGGTGGACGATGAGCTGATCGAGGTCGCGGTGATCGCCGCTGCCATCTGCACGTCGGGCCGGCTCCCGACTTCACTCTCCGAGCTTCGTCGGGCAGGAAAGCCGGCCCCCACGTACGCTGGCGCCGCCGCTAATCGCGAATTCCCTCATCAGCCTGTGAAGGGGAGCTGGAAGGCGCGAGCGCGGCTTGAAGGGCTGCGTTCTTGATCGTCCTCGTCGAAGCCGGCGGGCGGACGCGCGCCGTCGAGGTTCGCCGCGGCAACGGGGGTTTTGTCGTGGTGATCGACGGCCGCGAGCGTACCGTTGACGTCAGTGCAGTCAACGGCGCCTGGTCGCTGCTCATCGGGTCGGCGAGTTACGAAGTCTCCATCTCCGACGCCCCTGACGGTACGATGACGGTGCGCGTTGATGGCCGGCCGGTGCCGGTCTCCGTGGCGTCATCCCGTCCCGCATGGCGCGACCGCAGGCGAGACCCCGCACCACAGGGAGGCGCGGCAGGACCCTCGACTGCGCTCGGGTCAGGCCCACAGCGTATCGCGGCACCGATGCCCGGCAAGATCGTCAAAGTACTTGTCAAGCCCGGAGAGCGCGTGACGGCCCGGCAGGGCCTGGTGATTGTCGAGGCGATGAAGATGGAAAACGAGCTCCGATCGCCGAAGGCCGGCACAATCTCGGAGGTCAGGGTCCAGGAAGGCGCGTCGGTCGAGGCCGGCGCGATACTAGTCATCGTGGAGTAATGCAAAATGCACAATTCAAAATGCGAACGCCGTCAACGTTGCGTTTGTCGTTTTGAGTGTGTTTGCATTTTGCATTTTGCATCTTGCATTACACGTCTCTACTGAAGGTCTTCCACCATCCTCTAACGAAGAGGACGCGCCGGATCCTCCGCGCGATCGTGGTGACGTGTGCCGTGATCCTCGCGGTCGCGTTCGTGACGTCGATCTCCGTGGACCTGGGGCCGGCGCTCAAGGCGCGCACTGAAACGGCCGGCTCGCAGCTCATCAAGCGCCCGATGCACATCGGGCGTCTGTCCGTTCACCTGTGGCGCGGCAGCTTCGTCCTCGACGACTTCGTGATCGAAGGGTTGACGCCGGCGTCGCGCCCCTTCCTGACCGCGAAGCGCATCGACCTCTCGATGCCCTGGAGCACGCTCGTCAACCGCCGCATCGTCTTCGATGCGATCCAGATGACCGACTGGGACATGTACGTCGAGCTGTTCCCGGACGGCCGCCACAACTTCCCGAGCTTCAAGAGCAACAACCCGCCCGGCAGGAGCGCGTGGACGACAACGCTCGAGTACGTGCGGGCGGCGCGCGGACAGTTCACCTACGAGGATCACGGGACGCCGTGGAGCACCGTGGCGCGCAACCTGGACGTCACCGTGGCGCGGCCGTCCTCCGAGTACCGCGGGCAGGCGAAGTTCTCGAACGGCACGGTCACGATCCAGAACTACGTGCCGATGCGCGCGGATCTGTCCACGACGTTCAGGATCGTGGACGGCAAGATTCTGCTCGACCGGATCGACCTGCTCACCGACGGCGCGAAGACGCAGCTCACGGGCGTCGTCGATGCGGGGAAATGGCCGGAACAGACCTATCAGATCAAGTCGAAGATTGATTTCCAGACGCAGAAGGGCATCTGGTTCGCGAACGACAAGTTCTCCACGACGGGAACCGCCGACTTCACCGGCACGTTTCACCTGTTCAAGGAAACGCTGCCGACCGGGCGGACGCGCACCGGCCGCGAGCTGAAAGGCACGTTCGCCAGCCCGCTGGCGGGGGTGAATGCGTATCGCTTCGGCAGCCTCCGCGGATCGGTGCTGTGGATTCCCGAGAAGCTGGACGTTTCGAACGCGACGGCAACGCTCTACGGCGGCAACGCGCGATTCAGCTACACGATGGCGCCGCTCGGGCGCGCCGGCATGCCTGCCACCGCCACGTTCGATGCGGCGTACACCAACGTCGATCTCACCACCTTCACGAACTTTCTCGAGCTGCAGGGGATTCGACTGGCGGGCCGTGCGACCGGGCGCAACCTGCTCGAATGGCCGCTCGGCCGCTACGCGGAGCATCGCGGGAACGGAGAGCTCCATGTCGATCCGCCCGCCGGCGTGGAGCTGATGACGCGTCGCATGCCGATCGAGCGCATCGAGGCCGAGGAGCGGCGCGGCAAGGAATGGGGACCGTTCGACAACACGTTGTTCAACGCGCCGGTGCCGGTCGCTGCCGACATCCCCTATTCCTACGGCCGCGATGCGATGGAGCTCGGGCCGAGCCGGGTCGCGACGCCGGCCACCTACGTCGAGTTCGAGGGACACACGGCGTACGGCGACGCCTCGCGCATGCCCTTCCACGTGAGCAGCGCCGACTGGCAGGAGAGCGATCGCGTCCTCGCGGGGCTGCTCACCGCGTTCGGCAGCCCGACGAACGCGATCCCGATCGGCGGCTACGGCACGTTCGACGGCGTCATGTTGAACAGCTTCCGCCGCCCGCGCATCGAGGGGACGTTTGCCGGCGAGCGCATGCGCGCCTTCGACGTGGTCTGGGGCACGGCGCGCGGCTCGACCGTGATCGAGAACAGCTATGCCGATGTGAAGGACGTCGCGATCAATGCGGACGACTCGAGGATCTTCGCGGACGGCCGCTTCTCGCTCGGCTACCCGCGGCGGGATAACGGCGAGGAGATCAATGCGATCGTCCGGATCATCAGGCGCCCGCTCGTGGACCTGCGGCACGCGTTCGAGCTCGATGACTACCCGGTCGCCGGCGGGTTGTCGGGAGAGTTCCACGTGTACGGCCCCTACACGCGGCCGTTCGGCTTTGGCACCATGGCGATCGTCGACGGCGTCGCGTATCACGAGCCGTTCGAGACTGCCAGCGCGAGCCTTCGGCTGGAAGGCAACGGCGTGCGCCTCGACAACATCGTGGTCGTCAAGGGAGGCGGGCGGGGCACGGGCGCGGCGTTCGTCGGCTGGGACAGCACGTATCAGTTCAACTTCGACGCGCAGCGCATCCCCGTGGAGAGCCTCGCGGTGGCCCGGTCCGCGAATGTGCCCCCGCTGTCGGGGCTTCTTGATTTCACCGCGAGCGGAAGCGGCAGCTTTGATGCGCCGCGCTACGACGTGCACGGCAACGTGCGCGACTTCTTCGTCGCCGACGAAGGCATCGGCGCCGTCACGGGCGACATCAGCATCAACAACACGCTGATGTCGCTGAAGCTTGAAGCGGCGTCGCCGCGCCTTGCCGCGTCGGGCTCCGGCACCGTGGCGCTCACCGAGCAGATGGACGCCGATCTCTCGTTCACGGTCGCCGATACGTCGCTCGATCCGTACCTCCGCGCGTTTGATCCTGCGCTCTCGCCCTATACGACCGCGATCGCCAGCGGCAACATCCGCGTGGTCGGCGAGCTGATGGACATCGATCACCTGCTCGTCGACACCACAGTCGACAAGCTCGATCTGCGGCTGTTCGACTACCGCCTGCAGAACTTCGCCCCGATCCGGATGGCGCTCGACAGGCACGCGCTGCGCCTGGCCGACATGCGCCTCATCGGCGAGAACACGCAGCTCGACGTCTCCGGCGTCGTCGATCTGCACAACGAGCGGATCGCGATGCGCGCCAGCGGCGCCGCCAACCTCGGCATGCTCCAGGGCTTTGTCCCGAACATCCGCAGCACCGGGGGCGCGTCGCTGCAGGCGACGGTCGACGGCCCGATGCGCACGCCGATCGTGAGCGGGACGATGACGATCGACAACGGGCGCATCCGTCATTTCGATCTGCCGCACGCGCTCGAGAACATTTCCGGCGTCGTGCAGATCGACTCGCGTGGCATCACGCTGGACGAGGTCACCGCGCAGCTGGGCGGCGGGCCCGTGCAGTTCGGCGGCCGCATCGGCATCGAGGGATATCAGCCGGGGCGCCTCGACGTGACGATGAGCGGCCAGAACATGCGGCTGCGCTATCCCGAAGGGATGCGGTCGGTGGTCGACGCGAACCTGAACCTGCAAGGGACGGTCGATGCGTCGACGTTGTCCGGCACCGTCGCCGTGCGCGACGCGGTGTACACGCGGCGGTTTGATACCGGCGGCGGCCTCGGCGACTTCGGGGGAGGCGTGGGCGGCCAGACCTCTGCGTCCATTCAGACCACGATCCCGCTCAGGTACGACGTGCACCTCAGCATCCCGTCGACGCTGCGCGTCGAGAACAACACGGTCCGGCTCGTCGCGAGCGCGGATCTCGATCTGCGCGGCACCTACGATCGACCGCTGCTGCTCGGGCGGGGCGATGTCGCGCGCGGCGAATTCAATTTCGAAGGGAAGCGCTACGTCATCACGCGCGGCACGATCGACTTCAACAACCCGACGCGCATCGAGCCGTTCTTCGACATCGAGACGGAAACGCAGGTCCGCGTGCCAAGCCAGACCTACCGCGTGATGGTCCGGGTCACGGGGACCGTAGCGCGGTTTACGCCGACCTTTAGCTCCGATCCTCCGCTCACCGACGTGCAGGTGCTCAGCCTGTTGTTCAGCGATGTGGCGCCGGGCCGCGACGTCGAGTTCAGCCAGTACGGCGCGGTGACGCCGCAGGAGCAGCTGCTGCGCGAGCGCGCCGCGCGCGCGCTGACCGGGGCGCTCACCACCGAGATCGGGCGCGTCGCCGAGCAGACATTCGGCCTGGACACGTTCCAGCTGACGCCGTCGCTCGTCACCCCGAACGCCAATTCGTCGCGCCTCGATCCCGCCGCCCGGCTGACGATCGGCAAGCGCCTCTCCGATCGTGTCTACCTCACCTACTCGCGCAGCCTCTCATCCACCACGAGCGATCAAATCATCCTGCTCGAGTACGATCAGACCGATCGCTTCTCGTGGATCCTCTCGCGCAACGAAGACCGCACCTACGCCCTGGACGTACGTGTCAGGCACGTGTTTTGACGACGGATAAGTTCGAAGTTCAAAGTGAAAAGTTGAAAGTAAGTATCAAAGTACTGTTCTGCTTACTTTGCACTTTGCACTTTGAACTTTGCACTTGCGCGTACGCGCAAGGCCTCCTTATCACCGACGTTCGCGTCGAACAGGAGGGTCAGATCGTCACCGATCCTCTCGTCCTCGGCCTCCTCGAGACGGCTGTTGGCATGCCGCTGTCGATTCGGGACGTCCGGGAATCGATCACCCATCTCTCGGCGCTCAATCGCTACGAGGACGTGCAGGTGTACCAGGAGCCAGCCGCGAACGGCGTCCGCCTGCGGTACGCGCTCCTTCCCGTTCATGCCGTCGATCACATCGAGTTTCGCGGCATGCTCGGGTTGCCCGAGAGCGATCTGCGCGAGGCCGCCACGGCGCGTTTTGGCCCCGCTCCGCCGGCCGGAAGGGCGGAGGAGATCGTGCGGGCCCTGGCGCTGGTGTATCGCGATCGCGGATACGTGCGGCCGCGCATCACGCCGCGGATCGTCGTGACACACAATCCAGACCGCGCGTCGATGGTGCTGGAGATCGATTCCGGTCCGCGCGCGCTGATCCGCCAGATCGAGAACGACGCCCAACCCGGCGATCGCGCGGTCTTCGCCAACACGGGCATCGGCGCCGGGCAGCCGTACGACGCGGCGGTCATCCAGGCACAGCTGCAGAAATACGAGACGATGCTGCGCGGGCGCGGCTTCTACGAGGCGCGCGCGACGCACACCGTGGGCTACGCGGCCAATGGCGCGGTTGTCCGCGTCACGATCGATCGCGGCCCGCACGTGTCGGTGGCCTTCTCCGGCGACCCGCTGCCGGACGCCGATCGCGATCGGCTCGTGCCGATCCGCGCCGAAGGATCCGCGGACGAGGATCTCCTCGAGGACTCGAGCCGCGCGATCGAGGATTACTTTCACGACCGCGGCTACCGCGACGCGATGGCGACGTACAGCCGGGAGGAAACGGGCGGGGAGCTGACGATCCGCTTCACGATCGCGCGCGGCCAGCGCTACGTCGTCGACCGCGTGTCCATCGCCGGTCACACGGCCGTCTCGACCGTCGATCTCGCGCCAATGGTCCGGATCAAAAGCGGCGACGTCTTCGTGCAATCGACGCTCGACGCCGCCGTCGGCGGCATCCGCGGCGTCTACCGCGGGCGCGGGTTCACCAGGGCGATGATCGCGCCCGGCGTCGGGCTGTTGCCCGCCGGCGAGCGCGCCGCCCCCAACGCCGACCGCCACGTCCAGGTCACCATCGACATCTCGGAAGGGCCGCGCACGCTCGTCGGCACCGTTGGCATCAGCGGCAACAGGGTGTTCACCGACGAGCAGATCCGCGCATGGCTCACCGTGGTGCCCGGCCGCCCGTACTCGGACATCGACGTGGCCTCCGCCCGCGACCGCTTCGATCTCGAGTACCGCAACCGCGGCTACGAGAACGTGGTCGTCGAGCCGCGCGCCGCGCTCGCCGAGGGAGGCACGCGCGCCAACATCGCCTTCGCGATCAGCGAAGGCCCGCAGGTGCTCGTCGACCACGTGATCATCGTCGGCAATCACCGGACGAATACGAAGACGATCGAGCGCGAGCTGACGCTGCGGCCGGGCGAGCCGCTCGGATATGCCGCGCGCATCGAGAGCCAGCAGCGCCTCAGCGCGCTGGGACTCTTCCGCCGCGTGAACATCACCGAGCTGCGGCACGAATCGGAGCCGCGCCGCGACGTCCTCATCCAGGTCGAGGAGGCGCCGCCGACGACGATCTCGTACGGCGGAGGCCTCGAGGGCGGCACGCGGCTGCGGCCGATCGGACCGAACGGCCAGGCCGAAGAGCACTTCGAGTTCGCGCCGCGCGGTTTCTTCGAGATCGGCCGGAACAACCTGTGGGGCAAGAATCGATCGGTTGACCTGTTCACGCGCGCGAGCCTCAAGGCGCGCGACATCGTGCTCACCGACACCGGCGTGCGGCTGGCGACGCCCGCCGCCGGGAGCGGGTATGGATTCAACGAGTACCGCGTCTTCGGCACCTATCGCGAGCCGAAGGTGTTCAATACGCCGGCCGACGTCCTGCTGACGGGGATCCTGGACCAGGCGATCCGATCGAGCTTCAACTTCCAGACGCGCGAAGTACGCGCGGAAGCGGGCTGGCGCCTGACGCGGTCGTACAGTATCGCGGGACGCTACTCGTTCCAGCACACGACACTCTTCGACCAGCGGTTCACCCCGGACGAGGAGCCGCTGATCGACCGGATCTTTCCGCAGGTCCGCCTCTCGAAGTTTTCCAACTCGATGATCCACGACACCCGCGACGACCTGCTCGATCCGACCCGCGGGACGTTCCTTGCGTTGAACAGCGACGTGGCCGCGCGGGCGATTGGCTCGGAGGTCGGGTTCGTGAAAACGTTCGCGCAGCTGTTCGACTACTACCGCCTGCCGGTCGCGCGCCGTGTGATCCTCGCGACCGCGGCGCGGATCGGGGCTGCGCACGGCTTCCCGCGCACCGTGCGGAGGGTCAACGCGGCCGGCTCCGTCGAGACCGATGTCGTGCAGGACCTGCCGGCGAGCGAGCGCTTCTTCGCCGGCGGTGACACGACGGTCCGAGGCTTCTCGCTCGATCGCCTCGGCACCGCGAAGACGATCAGCCCGTCAGGATTTCCGACGGGCGGCAACGGGGAGGTCGTGCTGAACGCGGAGCTGCGCGTGGCGGCGGTCAAGGGATTGACCGGCGTGACATTTGTCGACGCGGGCAACATCTTTCCGCGCGCGAGCGATCTGCGCTTCACCGACCTGAGGCCTGCAGCAGGATTCGGCGTGCACTACAAGTCGCCGGTCGGCCCGATCCGCGTCGAGCTCGGGTTCAACCTCCATCCGCGCGAGCTCGCGCCCGGGACCCTCGAGCGCCGCACCGTGCTGCACATTTCGCTGGGACAGGCCTTCTAATGAAGCCGTGTAATGCAAAATTCAAAATGCAAAATGCACACGCCGGGTCGTGGCGAATCGTTCTGTGTTTACATTTTGCATTTTGCATTTTGCATTGCAGTACCATCGCATCAGCGCAGCAATTGCTCGATCGCATCGTCGCGCGCCTCGATGGCAACGCGATCACGCTGACCGACGTGCAGGCGACGCTCGGGCTCGGCGTGATCCAGGCGCCTGCCGGCGCCGACCCAATCGAGTCGGGGGCGCAACAGATGATCGACCGGCAATTGCTGCTGGCCGAGGTGCAGCGATTCGCGCCGCCCGAGCCGGATGCCGCGGCGATTGCCCGCGAGATCGCCCGGCTCACGATGAACGCCGGAGCGCGCCTTCCGGCGCTCATGCAGTCAACGGGTCTCAGCGACGCGCAGATCCGCGAGATCGCGCGCCAGGACCTGCGCATCCTCAGCTATCTCGATCAGCGTTTCGGTCCGACCGTCCAGGTGAGCGACGAGGAGGTGGCACAGTACTACCGCACGCACGAGGCGGACTTCACGCGTGGTGCGGAGCCGATGCCGTTCGACGAGGCCGAGCCGATCGCGCGGCAGCGCGCGTCCGACGAGCGCCGCCGCGCCACGATCGAGCAGTGGATCCGCGACCTGCGCACGCGCGCGGAAGTCGCGGTCAACCCGATCGCGAATCGCTAGTCACGAATCCCGAGTCCCGAATCCCGAATCCCGAATCGTCAGGGCACCAACACCGTCGACCCGGTCGTCTTCCGTCCCTCCAGGTCGCGATGCGCCTGCACCGCGTCCTTCAGCGGATAGCGCTGGTTGATCTCGATCTTCACCTTCCCCGACTGCACGATGTCGAAGAGATCGTTGGCCATCATCGTCAGGTCCGCGCGCGAGGCGCTGTAGGGCGCCAGCGACGGGCGCGTCACGAAGAGGGTCCCTTTGAGCTGCTTGCTGAGATCGACCGGCGGCACCGAGCCTGACGAATTGCCGAACGTCACCATCATCCCGAACGGCGAGAGGCACTCGAGCGACGGGTCGAACGTGTCCTTGCCGACGCCGTCGTAGACCACGGGCACGCCCTTGCCGCCGGTGATCTCCTTCACGCGCTCGACGAAGTTGTCTTTCTTGTAGTTGATGCAGTGCGCGGCGCCGTGCGCCTTCGCCTGCGCGCACTTCTCATCGGAGCTCGCCGTGCCGATCATCGTCACGCCGAGCGCCTTCAGCCACTGGCAGGCGATCAACCCGACGCCGCCCGCGGCGGCATGAAACACCACCGTGTCGCCCGACTTCACCTTGTACGTTCGCGTGAGCAGGTACTGCACGGTCATGCCCTTGAGCATCATCGCGGCGGCCGTGTCGAAGTCGATCCCGTCGGGCGTCTTCACGACGCGCGCCGCGGGGACGTTGCGCACCTCCGCGTAGCTGCCGACCGGCTGCAGCGGCGTGCCGCTCGCGTAGCTGACGCGGTCGCCCACCGCGAATTCGGTGACGCCCGAGCCGACCGCTTCCACCAGCCCCGCGCCTTCGCTGCCGATGCCGCCGGGCAGCGGAATCTTGTACAGCCCCGAGCGGTGATACGTGTCGATGTAGTTGAGCCCGATCGACTTGTGGCGCACCTGGATGTCGCCTGCGCCCGGCGGGCCGATCTCGACGTCTTCCCACTTCATCACCTCGGGCGGGCCTTGCTCGTGGATTCTGATCGCTTTTGACATGGCTTCCTCTATGAAGTCGGCAGCCGGCAGCAGGCAGCGGGCAGTGACTGCTGGCTGCCGGCTGCAAGCTGCCTGCTGCTTACTGACCGACGAGTGCGAGTCGCAGGATTTCCAGTGAGTTGAAACCCGCGTGGCTGACGATGGGCGCCACGCTGCTGCGCCGCTTCAAGAACATGACTGCCCAGAACGCGCCGAGCGTCCCGGTGGTCATCGCCGCGTCCCACCCCTGCACCAGGTGGCCGAAGCCGAACGCGACGCTGAGCACGATGACGCCGACCGCGGCGCCGCCCAGATACTGCTCGAAGCGGTGGAGCAGGAACGCGCGCTGCAGCTCTTCGCGCACCCCGCCCGCGAGGATCGCGACGAGCGAGAACATCGCCGCCTCCCCGGGCGTGGCCGCCAGCTGCTCGAGCGGATTGGCCGCCACGTTGTGCAGCCACGGCGCGAGCAGCCGCACCGTGTTCAGCAGGAGGCCGACCGCCACGAAGACGGCGGGCACGGTCAGCAGGCCGATCATCACCTCGCGCGTCGGCGGGCGGTTGCCCGCCCAGAGCCCGGCCGCGCTCTCTCCGTGCGCACGCATCAACAGGATCATCAGCACGATCACGAACAGCGTGTCGGCGACCGAGAGCACGAGCACGAACGGCAGCGAGAGCCGCCCGGCGGCATCGGCCGACTGCCAGCCGGCGGCGCGCAGCAGGGCGCCGATGGCCAGCTGCGTCGGGACGCTGGAGCACAGCAGGATCTCGACGATTGCGATCAGGCGTGCGCGGGCGTCCAAAATGACTGGCGTGCCTGGAGTTGTGAGCGTGTTGGGGGTCGTTTCGGACATCGGGGACGGAAGCGCTCATTCTACTGCTCTGCTGGACCGTGTAAAAACTGCAGGCTCGTATCGAAGAATGACTTCGACGACCTCCGGTGAGCGTGTCCTGATTGTGGAGGACGAGCCCACCACCCGCCTTGGACTCACCGAGCTGGTGCGCACCTGGGGATTCACGGCCGACGCCGCCGCGGACGGCCAGGAGGCGCTCGAGCACGTCACCTCGTTTCGTCCCTCCATCATCATCAGCGACCTCCTCTCGAGCTGCTCCGCCCGCTCAAGGACGAGGGGAGCGGCATGACGATCGTGATCCTCACCGCGCAGGGGACGGTCGAGACCGCGGTTGAAGAGCCATCAAGGAAGGCGCCTACGACTACCTGACCAAGCCGATCGAGCCGCAGCGGCTCGAGATCCTGCTCGACAAGATCGTCGAGCGGCAGGACACGCTGCGCGAGGTCAAGGTGCTGCGGAAGCAGCTGCGCGAGCACGGCACGTTCGGCAGCGCAACATCATCGAGCGCGCCGTGATCCTCTCGACGGGCGAGTTCATCGATCCGAAGCACCTCCCGCCGCTCGTCACCAGTTCGCCCGACGTCGTGAAGCCGACGCTCGCGCTCACGCCGGGGATGACGGTGGAGGAGGCGGAGCGCCGGCTGATCCTGATGACGCTCGAGCACACGCGCGACAACAAGACGCGCGCCGCCGAGATCCTCGGCATCAGCCTCAAGACGCTGCACAACAAGCTCAATAAGCTGCGGGGCAGAGTTCCCGGTAAACGGGAAGCGGAACCCGCTACCCGATGGGAGGGGATCGGGGATCGGGGATCGGGGATCGGGAGGGCACTTGATCGCTGATCGTGCCGCGGAAGCCGGCCCCTACTACGCCCGGAGCCCACTTGGGTTGACAAGGCGCAACGGGGCCCGACCCGGCCACGCAGACGCTCGGATCGAAGCTGCAGTCCCGTTGCGGATTGTCAACCCACGTGAGCTTCGGGATTAGAACAGACACTCGGAGGAAATCTCCGAAAAAGAACGCTTGCATTCGGCCCGCCGTTCGTTTTACTGTCCGATTTAATTAAATGATTAAATCGACCAGTCAACGGAAGGGGCCGCCGCGGCCGCCGGCGCCCGACGGGCAGACCGAGCAGCGGATTCTCGACGCCGCGCACGCCGTGTTCATGCGCTCCGGCACGGCGGGCGCACGCACGCAGGAGATCACCAAGGAAGCGGGCGTGAACCCGGCGCTGCTCCATTACTACTTCCGCACCAAGGAGCGCCTCGCCGAAGCGGTGTTCAGGCGCGCCGCGTGCCAGCTGCTCCCCGCGGTTATCGGGATCCTCGCCTCCGATGCGGAGCTCGAAGAGAAGGTCGAGCAGGTCGTGCAGACCGAGCTGCAGCACCTCTCGAAAACGCCCTATCTGCCCGGTTACATCCTCAGCGAGCTTGCCCATCATCCCGAGCGCGCGGGCCAGCTCGTGTCGGCCGTCACGGGCATGGTGCCGGCCGAAATCGGCGCGCGGATCAGTGCGGTGCTGCGGAAGCAGATCAATGCGCGCGTCCGCGCCGGCCGCATGCACCCGATCGAGCCCGAGCAGTTCGCGGTGAACCTCCTCGCGATGTGCGTGTTTCCCTTCGCGGCGAGGCCGATGCTGATGGCGATGCTCGGATTCGACAAGGCGGGCTTCGACACGTTCATCGAGCGGCGCCGCAGGGAGCTGGCGCCATTTTTCCTGAGGGCCCTGCGGCCATGACTACGCGACTCACGTCCCTGGCGGCGTGGCTGCTCCTGGCGCTGCCGGCAGCTGGCAGCGGGCAGCCGGCAGCTGGCAGCGGGCAGCCTGCAGCCGGCAGCGGGCAGCCGGCAGCTGGCAGCTGGCAGCGGGCAGCCGGCAGCGGGCAGCTGGCAGCGGGCAGCCGGCAGCTGGCAGCTGGCAGCGGGCAGCCGGCAGCCGGCAGCACGCAGCAAGCAGCCGGCAGATCGTTCGAGCTCGGCGCGCTGCAGCAGGCGGCCATCGATTCCGATCCCCGGCTGCAGGAGCTGCAGCTGCTGACCACGCAAAGCGAGCTGAGGCTTCGCAATATCGCCGCCGCGCGGCTGCCGTCGATTGTTGTCGACGGCCAGGCCCAGTACCAGTCGGATGTGCCAACGCCGCCGCTCACGCTGCCGGGCGGGCGTCCGCTGTTCTCGCCGGCGAAGGCGACCTACGACAGCGGCCTTCGCATCGATCAACGCATCTTCGACGCCACGATCGACGCGCAGGGCGCGCTCGAGCGTGCGCAGCTCGCCGAGCAGCAGGCGCGCGTGCGGACCACGCTCTTCAGCCTGCGGCAGCAGGTGAACGAGGCGTATTTCGCGGCGGCGGCGCTGCAGGCCCGCGCCGGCGCGCTTGCCGCCGCCGTGAGCGATCTCGACGCACGCCTCACTGAAACCAACGTGCGGGTGCGCGAGGGGGCCGCGATCCCGGCGGACGCCGCCGCCATCGAAGCGACGCTGCTGCAGCGGCGGCAGGACGAAGACGAGCTGCGCGCGAGCCGCCGTGCCGCGCTGGCGCGCCTCGCGACGCTCACGGGCCAGGCGGTCACGGAAGACGACACGCTCGCGTTGCCCGATCTCCCGGCGGCCGTGGCGCGGGCGCGCCAGGCGCCGGGGGATCTGCGCGCGCGGCCCGAGTACGACCAGTTTGCCCGGACGCGCGAGCGTCTCGCGCGGCAGCAGGAGGCGGCAACGGCGCAGGAGCGCCCGCGCATCTCAACGTTCGCTCGCCTTGGCTTCGGCCGGCCGGGACTGAACTTCATCAGCGACCAGTTCGAGTCGTACGGGCTCGGAGGCGTGCGCGTGCAGTGGAACGCATGGACGTGGGGCACGGCAGGCCGCGAGCGCGAGGCGCTCGCGATCCAGCAGCAGGTCGTTGCCGCGGACCAGGCCGCCTTCGCGAAGGGATTGAGCGAGTCGATCGAAGGTGACGAGGCGGCGTTCGATCGGCTGCAGCGCGCGCTGGCGCTGGATGAACGGATCGTGACGCTGCGCGAGCAGGTGGAGCGCTCGACGCAGCTTCGTCTTCAGGAGGGTGTCGTGACCGCATCAGAGTATCTCGATCGGAGCGCCGAGCTCCTGCAGGCGCGCTTCGCGCGCGCGGGCCACCAGGTGGAGCTCGCGCAGGCGGGCGCGCGGCTGCTCACCACGCTTGGACTGGAGGTGCGGTGATGCGCCGCTTCCGGGATTCGGGATTCGGGATTCGGGATTCGAGGGACGGTGTCGCGTTAATCGCCGTCGCCCTGACGTTCGCGGCGTGCAATCGCGCCCCGGCGCCCGATGCCTACGGCAATGTCGAAGCCATCGAGATCGTGATCTCGCCGGAAGCGGCCGGTCAACTCACGACCCTGTCGGTCGAGGAAGGCCAGGCGCTTGCCGCCGGTGCGGTCGTCGGTGCCGTCGACTCGACGCCGCTCGTGCTGCAGCGCGGCCAGCTTGCCGCGCAGCGCGAAGCCGCCGTGTCGCGCGTCAACGAAGTGGACAAACAGACGCAGGCGCTCGTCGCGCAGCGTGACGCCGCGCAGGCGCAGCGGGATGCCGCCATCGCGCAGCGCGGGGCGCTGCAGTCACAGCTCGAGATCGCGCGACGCGTCCATGACCGCACCCAGCGCCTCTTCGCGCAGCAGGCCGCCACCGCCCAGCAGCTCGACCTCGCGGAGCGCGACGATCGCGTGCTGCAGGATCAGATCAAGGCGCAGGATCTGCAGATCGAGGCGCAGGCCCGGCAGGTAGCCGCGCAGACCGCGCAGATTGCCGCGGTCCAGGCGCAGCGCCAGACCGCGCTGACGCAGGTCTCGGCGGCGGATGCGCAGATCGCCCAGGTCAACGAGCGCATTCGCAAGAGCACGGTGACCAACCCCAGTGCGGGCACCGTGCTCGTCACCTACGCGCGCGCGGGGGAGGTCGTGCAGCCAGGCCAGCCGCTTTACAAGATCGCCAACCTGGACGAGGTGGACGTGCGCGCGTACGTCACCGAGCCGCAGCTGGCCTCGGTGCGCGTGGGACGGAAGGCGCAGGTCACCATTGACGCCGGCGACAACCGGCAGACGCTCACGGGCACGGTCTCGTGGGTGTCGGCGCAGGCCGAGTTCACGCCCACGCCGATCCAGACGCGCGACGAGCGCGCCGACCTCGTCTACGCGATCAAGATCCGCGTGCCCAACCAGAGCGGCGTGCTCAAGATCGGCATGCCCGTCGATGTCGAGTTCGGCCAATGAGCACCGTCGTCGTCGAGGCGCTCGTGAAGCGGTTCGGCCGTACGACGACGGCGCTCGATGGCGTGTCGTTCACGGTCGCGCCGGGCGAGCTCTTCGGCTTCATCGGCCCTGATGGCGCCGGCAAGACCACGTTGTTTCGCCTCCTCGTGTCGCTGCTGAGGCCCGACGCGGGACGCGCCTCCGTCCTCGGCCTCGACGTCGTGCGCGAGTACCGCGCGCTGCGACAGCGCGTCGGATACATGGCGGGGCCCTTCTCGCTGTATCCAGATCTCAGCGTCGAGGAAAACCTCCGGTTCTTCGCCTCGGTGTTCGGCACCACGATCGAGCGTGAGCATGCGCGGATCGCGCCGATCTACGCGCAGCTCGAGCCCTTCAAGACGCGCCGCGCGGCGGCACTTTCGGGCGGCATGAAGCAGAAGCTCGCGCTGTGCTGCGCCCTCGTCCATCGGCCGGAGATTCTCTTGCTCGACGAGCCGACGAAAGGCGTTGACGCGGTGTCGCGCCGCGAATTCTGGGATCTGCTCGGCACCCTGAAACGAAGCGGCCTGACGACCATCGTCTCGACGCCGTACATGGACGAGGCGAACCGCTGCGATCGTATTGCCTTGATCCACCGCGGCCGTTTGCTGGCCGTCGACGCGCCCGGCACGATCACGCGCGCCTTCGATCGGCCGCTGCTGGCCGTTCGCGCGCGCGAGCGCTACAAGGCGCTGCTCGCGCTGCGCGGGCACGAGCACGCGCACAGCGTCTATCCGTTCGGCGACGTCATCCACTACACCGACGAGCGAGCCGATGCGCCGGCGGATCAAATCGGGCAGGAGCTGCGTGCGTTCCTCGCCGCGAACGGCTTCGCGGACGCATCCGTCGAGCCGCTCGCCCCGACGGTCGAAGACACGTTTATCGCGCGGACAGCGGAGTCCGAATCCCGCATTTCGAACCCCGAATCCCGAATCCCGAATCCCGAATCCCAAATCCCGAATCCCGAATCCCGGACAGGCTCGTCATGATCGAGAGCGCCATCGACGTGAAGGATCTGACGCGGACCTTCGGTTCATTCACTGCCGTGGACCACATTTCGTTCGAGGTCCATTCCGGCGAGGTGTTCGGCTTCCTTGGCGCGAACGGCGCCGGCAAGACGACGGCGATGCGCATGCTCATCGGGCTGCTCACCCCCAGCGGCGGCACCGCGCGCGTCGCCGGCCACGACGTCTACACCGAGAGCGAGGCGGTCAAGCGCAGCATCGGCTACATGAGCCAGCGGTTTTCGCTCTACGAGGACCTGACGCCGCGCGAGAACATCCGTCTCTACGGCGGCATCTACGGGCTGACCATGCCGCAGATTCGCGAGCGCACCGGGCGGATGCTCACGCGTCTCGGCCTCGCGCGCGTTGCGGACGAGCAGGTTCGCAGCCTGCCGCTCGGCTGGCGCCAGAAGCTCGCGTTCTCGGTCGCGCTCGTCCACGAGCCGCGCATCGTGTTCCTCGACGAGCCGACGAGCGGCGTTGATCCGATCACGCGCCGGCAATTCTGGGAGCTGATTTACGAAGCCGCGTCCGGCGGCACGACCGTGCTCGTCACCACGCACTACATGGACGAGGCGGAGTACTGCGATCGCATCTGCATCATGGTGGCCGGGCGCATCGGCGCGATCGGCGCGCCCGCCGATCTGAAGAAGCAGTTCGGCGTCGACTCGATTGACGAGCTGTTCGTCCGCCTCGCGCGGCCGGAAACCGCGGTGCCGGAAAGCGCGCTGCCGGAGAGGCTGTCATGACGGCGCTGCGGGGACTCCTGCGGAAGGAGATCTTTCACATCCTCCGCGATCGCCGGACGCTCACCGTGCTGCTCGCGCTCCCGGTCGTGCAGGTCATCCTCTTCGGGTTCGCGATCCGCACGGACGTGAACGACGTCCGCCTGGCGATCGTCGATCCCGCGCCGGATGACGCGACGATCGCCCTGCGCAACCGGTTTGCCTCTGCCGGCGTGTTCCGCACGGTGGCCGTCGTGCCTCGCGCCGCGGATCTCGACCCGCTCTTCCAGACTGGCGCCGCGCAGCAGGCGATCGTCTTTGAGCCGGGCCTTGCTGCCGACCTCGGGAGGGGAGAGCCAGGCCACATGCTCATCATCACCGACGCGACCGAGCCGAACACCGGCAGCCTGCTGCAGGCCTATGCGCAAGCCGTTGTGCAGGGATATCAACAGGAATTGATCGCGGCGGGTCGGCCTTCGGCCGGACCCGCCCCACGGTCCGCGGCGGGTCCGCCTTTGGCGGAACTGTTGGAGGGTCCGCCTTCGGCGGGACCCGCCCTACGGGGAGGACCCGCCCCACGCGCCGTCGCCATCGTGCCCGCCGTGCGCCTGCGTTTCAATCCGACCCGCGCGAGCTCGAACCTGTTCGTCCCCGGCCTGATGGCGTTCGTCCTGACGATCATCTCGTCGCTGATGACGGCGATCTCGCTGACGCGCGAGAAGGAGACCGGGACGATGGAGGCGCTGCTCGTGTCGCCGCTGCGCCCATGGGAAATCATCGTCGGCAAGGTGGCGCCGTACCTCGTCATCGGCTTCATCAGCGTGGTCGCGGTCCTGATCGAGGCGCGCCTGATTTTTCACGTGCCGCTGAACGGAAGCCTGCCGCTGCTCCTGTTCGAAGGCGGGCTCTATATTCTTGTGTCGCTCTCGCTCGGCATCCTCGTGTCGGCGCGCACCTCGTCGCAGCGCGTCGCCATGATGGGCGTGCTGCTCGCGACGATGCTGCCGAATGTCCTGCTGTCTGGTTTCATCTTTCCCGTCGAGAGCATGCCGGCGCCGCTGCGGATCGTGTCGTACATCGTGCCGGGCCGCTGGTTCGTGCTGATCGCGCGCGGCATCATGCTGAAGGGGATCGGGCTCGACTACCTGTGGCGCGAGACGCTGATCCTCGCCGCGATGGCGGCGGCGTTGCTCATCGTGAGCACGCGCTCGTTCAAGGAGCGGCTGGATTAGTGGGGTGTTGCTTCGAATCGCAACCGGGCCGATCCGTTGTCGCGGCCCGCGAGCGCGCGCTCGGAGGCGTGTTGTTGATGGTTGGCAACTCAGTCCGGACCGTCCATTAGTATGCGGCGCCTCCTGTTCCTCGCCCAGGCGGAAGTGCTGCACATCCTGCGCGATCGCGTGCTGCTGGCGCAGGTGCTCATCGTGCCGATCATTCAGCTTCTCATCCTGTCGAATGCCGCCACGTTCGAGATCCGCAACACGCCGATCTGGATCGTCGACTTCGATCGCACGAGTGTCTCGCGCGGTTTGGTCAACCACCTCGCCGCCTCGGGCCATTTCCAGATCGTCGACACCACGCCCTCGCTCGATCGCGCCAACGAGGCGCTTCTCGCCGGGACCGTGACGATGGTCGTCGTGATCCCGCACGACTTCGAGGTGTCGCTCACGAAGACCCGCGCTGCGCCGGTGGAGCTGTCGGTGAATGCCGAGAAGGGATCGGCGGCCGGCATCGTCCAGTCGTACGCGTCACGCGTGCTGAGCGAATACGCGTCAGAGCTCGCGCTTGCCCGCCGAAGCTCGAAGAGCGAAGGCGGGCGCATCGACGTGCGCGTCCGGGGGCGCTACAACCCGACGCTGAACTACAAGCACTACATGGTGCCCGGCATCCTCGTGGCGCTCGTGACGATGATCGGGACGCTCCTCAGCGCGCAGAACATCGCGCGCGAGAAGGAGCTGGGGACGCTCGAGCAGCTGAACGTGACGCCGATCACCCGGGGGCAGTTCATCGCGGCGAAGCTGCTGCCGTTCTGGGTGCTCGGGCTGCTGGAGCTGTCGCTCGGCTTGATCGTGGGGAAGCTCGTGTTCGGGATCCCGATGCGCGGCAGCGTGCCGCTGCTGTTCGGCGTCGCCTCCGTCTACCTGGCGGTGGCGCTCGGCATCGGGCTTTGGATTTCGGCGCTCGTGGAGACGCAGCAGCAGGCGATGTTCGTCACCTTCTTCATCGTCAACATCTACCTGCTGATGAGCGGGCTGTTCACGCCGATCGACAGCATGGCGCCGTGGGTGCGCGTGGCGTCACAGATCAATCCCGTGCGCCACTTCGTGACCATCTCGCGCGCGATCCTCGTGAAGGGCGCCGGGCCGGCGGAAATCGCCCGGCCGTTCTCGGTGCTCGCCGTCTCGGCTGTCGTGGTCCTGACGATCGCCGTGCGTCAGTACCGAAAGCGCGCGGTGTAGGAATGATTTCTTTCATCGTGCCGGCGTACAACGAAGAACGGCTCCTCGGACGCACGCTGACCGCGCTCCACGCCGCCGCCCGTGAGCTCGCATTGCCGTATGAGCTGATCGTCGTAGACGATGGCTCGACCGATCGAACGGCGGATGTGGCGCGCGCGCATGGCGCGCGCGTGGTACCGGTTCGATTCAGGCAGATTTCCCGCACCCGGAACGCCGGCGCCGGCGTGGCGACCGGAGACACGCTGATCTTCGTTGACGCGGACACTGTCGTGCCCGTGGCCACGCTGCGCGCCGCGATCGAGTCGCTGCGGGAAGGCGCCGCCGGCGGCGGAGCCGCGGTGGAGTTCGGCGGCCGTGTTCCGCTGTGGGCGGCGCTGCTGCTGCCGGTCATCGGTGGGTTCATGAGGGCGAGCCGCCTGGCGGCGGGCTGCTACGTCTTCTGCTCGCGCGCGGCCTTCGATGCCGTCGGTGGCTTCGACGAGCGGCTGTACGCGGCGGAAGAATTGGTGTTCAGTCGCCGCTTGCGGCGGTGTGGTCGCGTCGTGATTCTGCGCGAGCGGGTCACGACGTCCGGTCGCAAGTCTCGCACGCATGGCTGGCGTGAGGTGCTTCGACTGGTCTGCGCCGCAGCTCGTCACGGAACAGGCGTGCTCCGCAGCCGCGAACCGCTCGACATCTGGTACGACGGCCGCCGGGATTGACCCGGATCAGACTGCCTAAAATTAAACCAGTTCTCGGGTTGCTCTGGTGCTCGGGTGCTCAGGTTCTGGTTCTCCGGTTCAAGGGTTCAGGTGCTCAGGTGGTTCTCCGGTTCACAGGTGGCGCGAACTCACCTGTGCACCCAAGAACCGATGAACCCGTGCACCGGAACCCAAGCACCTGAGCACCCGAGCAACCTGAGAACCTACACAGCGCCCGCGATCGCCTTCCCCATCTCCTGGGTCGACGCCGTGCCGCCGAGATCCCCCGTGCGCGGCCCGGTTTCGCAGATCGTCTCAATCGCCTCTTCAATCGCGCGCGCGGCTTTTGGCGATCCGAAGTGATCGAGCATCAGCGCCACCGACCAGATCGTCCCGATCGGATTGGCGATGTTGCGCCCGGCGATGTCGGGCGCCGAGCCGTGGACCGGCTCGAACATCGACGGGAACTTCCGCTCGGGGTTCAGATTCGCCGACGGCGCGATGCCGATGCCGCCCGCGCACGCGGGCCCCAGGTCCGACAGGATGTCGCCGAACAGGTTGCTGCCGACGACGACGTCGAACCAGTGAGGGTTGCGGACGAAATGCGCGGTGAGGATGTCGATGTGGAATTGATCCGTCTTGACGCCCGGGTAGTCCTTCGCCACCGCCGCGAAACGCTCGTCCCAGAAGGGCATCGTGTGGATGATGCCGTTCGACTTGGTGGCGGACGTCAGGTGCTTGCGCCGCTTCTGCGCCAGCTCGAACGCGTAGCGCATCACGCGATCGACGCCGCGCCGCGTGAAGATCGTCTCCTGGATGGCCATCTCGTTGTCGGTGCCGGCGAAGATGCGTCCGCCGATCGACGAGTACTCGCCCTCCGTGTTCTCGCGGATGACGACGAAGTCGATGTCTTTCGGCGTGCGGTTGGCGAGCGGCGTCTGGACGCCCTTGAAGAGGCGCACCGGCCGGAGGTTCACGTACTGATCGAAGCCGCGGCGGATCGGGATGAGCAGTCCCCACAGCGACACGTGATCGGGCACGCCCGGGTAGCCGACCGCGCCGAGCAGGATGCTGTCGAACTTCTTGAGCTGCTCGAGGCCGTCTTCCGGCATCAGGCGGCCGGTTTTCGCGTAGCGCTCGCAGCTCCAGTCGAAATGGGTGAGGTCGAAAGAGAGGCCGAACTTCTTTCCGGCCGCTTCGAGCACGCGCAGACCTTCCGGGATCACCTCGTTGCCGATGCCGTCGCCCGGGATGACGGCTATTTTGAATGTGGACATTCCGATAATCTTATTTCAACCACGAAGACCACGACGAATTTCAACCACGAAGGCCACGAAGATCACGAAGGATTGTTCGGGGCTTCTCAGCAGCGTCGTGAAGGCGCACAAGAGAATGCGCCGCACAAGCGGTGGGGACGTCGGCGGATTCAGCCAGGATGGACCCCCACTTGACCAACTTGACCAAACAGGGTGACGAGCCTACGATCGACGCATGGTCAAGGTCCTCAACTTGTACGAGGCCAAATCGCGGCTCTCCGCGCTCGTCGAAGAGGCGGCGGCGGGCTCGGAAATCGTCATCGCCAAGGCGGGTGTGCCGCGCGCCCGGCTCGTGCCGCTCAAGTCGCGGGCACGGCGTCGGCCCGGCGCCTGGAAGGGACGCATCCGCATCGCCTCGGATTTCGATGCGCCGCTGCCGCCCGACGTCCTGGCTGGCTTCACGGGCCGAAAGAGGTGAGGCTGCTGCTCGACACGCACGTCGTGCTGTGGTGGTGGCTCGACAAGGCCAGACTGAAGCCGTCACTTCGTCAAGCCATCGCGACCGCGGATGTCGTCTGCGTCAGCGCGGCGTCGGGTTGGGAAGTCGCCATCAAAGCCGCGCTTGGGAAGCTGCGCCTGCCGAAAGCGTTTTCGATCATGGTGGCCGCCGAGTTCGAGGAGCTCCCCGTCTCCCTGCGGCACAGCGACCAGCTGAGCACGCTGCCGTTGCACCACACCGATCCGTTCGATCGGATGCTCATCGCGCAAGCGCAGATCGAACGGGTCACCCTCGTCACGCACGATCGGCAGCTCGAGCCGTATGATGTGCCCATCCTCTGGGTATAGGCTGCTGAGAATATCGACCCGAGCCCGTGGCGCGCGTTTACGCAGCCCACTTCTTTCGGAACTGCTCCGACGCCTTCGTGGTGATGGGGTTGCCGTGGCCGAAGCAGGCGACGTCGAAGTCGAGCGCCGCCAGTTAGAACAAATCAGCCGGCGGCGGGCAGCTGGCGGCTGGCAGTCACGAAGGACACGAAGGAAGCAAGTAGATCAACGATTTACCGCCAGCTATATGCTGCCTGCACTGCCCGCTGCCAGCTGCCCGCTGCCCGCTGCCTGCTACAATGTATCTACATATTGCTGTTGCCCTAAACATCAGGCGCAATATGTTGTGGTTTGACGCTTGACAACGCGGGGGAGTGGGCGCACTATCACTCCCGCGCTCAAGGAGGTTGAAACGGCAGGAGGCTCCCAGCAGTCCAGCCGCCGCATGCTCCCCCGGACATCTCGAGCGCACTCACAATTTCAACGGTTTGGATGCTCCCCCAGGGGTGAGGGGTGTCCCATTCGGAGGCGACCATGGAAAGAGGCCCTGCCCGCGAAGCTGCCGCTGCCGGCGAGCAGACGCAGGCTCAGAGTGGAGCTCTCGACCCCGCGACCCGCGCCCGCAAGAGCGCGGAATCCAGGGCGCCGTCGGTTCCAGGACTCGAGTTTCCGCGCTATTTCACGCTGCCGGGCGTGGATCCGTTCGACGAGATCGAATGGGAGATCCGCTCCGCCGTGATCGGCAACGAAAAGGGCAAGGTCGTCTTCGAGCAGCACGATGTCGAGATTCCGAGCTTCTGGTCGCAGCAGGCCACCAACATCGTTGTCTCGAAATACTTCCGCGGGCAGATGGGCTCGCCCGATCGTGAGCACAGCGTCAAACAGCTCATCGGCCGCGTCGTCGACACCATCACCATGTGGGCGCGCGAGCAGAAGTATTTCGCGAGCGAGGACGCGCTGGCCTCCTTCAGCGGGGAGTTGAAGCACCTGCTCGTGTATCAGAAGGCGGCCTTCAACAGCCCCGTCTGGTTCAACTGCGGCTTCGAGAAGGCGCCGCAGTGCTCGGCGTGCTTCATCAACGCAGTCGAGGACACGATGGAGTCGATCCTCACGCTGGCGAAGACCGAAGGGATGCTCTTCAAGTTCGGCTCGGGCACCGGCAGCAACCTGTCGACGATCCGCTCGGCGAGGGAGTTCCTGGCCGGCGGCGGCACGGCGAGCGGCCCGGTGTCGTTCATGAAGGGATACGACGCGTTTGCGGGCGTGATCAAGTCGGGCGGCAAGACGCGCCGCGCGGCAAAGATGGTCATCCTCAACGCGGATCATCCCGACATCGAAGAGTTCATCAGCTGCAAGGTCGAGGAAGAGAAGAAGGCGTGGGCGCTCATCGACGCCGGCTACGACGGGTCGTTCACCGGCGTGGCGTACGGGTCGATCTTCTTCCAGAACTCGAACAACAGCGTGCGGGTCACCGACGACTTCATGCGCGCGGTGCTCGACAACGGCGACTGGCAGACGCACGCGGTGACCGACCAGCGCGTCATGGACACCTACAAGGCGAGCGACCTGATGCACAAGATCGCGGAAGGCACGTGGGTGTGCGGCGATCCGGGCATGCAGTTCGACACCACCGTCAACGAGTGGCACACCTGTCCGAACACGGATCGGATCAACGCGAGCAACCCGTGCTCCGAGTACATGTTCCTGGACGACTCGGCGTGCAACCTCTCGTCGATCAACCTGATGCAGTTCGTCAAGGAGGACGGCGAGCTCGACGTGGCGGCGTTCAAGGCGGCCTGCCGGACGATGATCACCGCGCAGGAGATCATCGTGCCGAACTCGAGCTATCCGACGAAGGCGATCGAGAAGAACTCGCACGAGTATCGACCGCTCGGCCTCGGCTACGCGAACCTCGGCGCGCTGCTGATGTCGCGCGGCCTGCCGTACGACAGCGACGAGGGGCGCGCGTATGCGGCGGCGATTACCGCGGTGATGACGGGCGAGGCGTATGCGCAGTCGGCGCGGATCGCGCGCGATCACGGCGGGCCGTTCGGCGGCTACGAGAAGAACCGCGAGCCGTTCCTGCGCGTGATGGGCAAGCACCGGGACGCGGTGAGCGAGATTAGTCAGAAGTTCGTCCCCACCGACCTCTATGCCGGCGCCAAGCAGGCGTGGGACGAGGCCGTGGAGCTTGGCGAGGACTTCGGCTACCGCAACGCGCAGGCGACTGTGCTGGCGCCGACCGGCACCATCGGCTTCATGATGGACTGCGACACCACGGGCGTTGAGCCGGACATCGCGCTGGTCAAGTACAAGAAGCTGGTTGGCGGCGGGCTGATGAAGATCGTCAACGGCACCGTGCCGATGGCGCTGGGCAAGCTCGGCTACACGCCGTCGGAGGTGGAGGCGATCGTCCACTACATCGACGAGCACGAGACGATCGAGGGGGCGCCGTTCCTCCAGGAGGAGCACCTCGCGGTGTTCGACTGCGCGTTCAAGCCGGCGCGGGGGGAGCGGTCGATCCACTACATGGGGCACATCAGGATGATGGGCGCCACGCAGCCGTTCATCTCGGGCGCGATCAGCAAGACCGTGAACGTGCCGCGCGAGGCGTCGGTGGAGGAGATCGAGCAGGCGTACGTCGAGTCGTGGCGCCTGGGCGCGAAGGCTATTTCGATCTATCGCGACGGCAGCAAGCGGACGCAGCCGTTGAACACGTCGAGGGCCGGCGTGGCGGATACGCGGAACGCCGGCGGGGTAAGCGTCGGGGTAGGTGTCGGGGTAGCGGCCGGTCTTCAGACCGGCCCGGGTCCGACTGAGGTGGTTCGAGAAGTCATCAAGATCGTCGAGACGCCGAAGCGCCGCAAGCTCCC
>JAHFUO010000066.1:0-11118 GCA_023265015.1 Acidobacteriota bacterium
GACATCACCAGGCGACCTAGGCAAAACGCTGAGCGACGATCGATTCGTCGCAAGAATCTTCTGCTCGATCAGCAAAAGATCGACCATGCAAGACGGATTTTCAAGTCGAACACGGACACCGAAGCGATTCATCGCGCGTTGGATGTAGCCGCCGACCTGGCTGCCTTTCAACGGGAGTTGGATCGAGGGTTTGATGCGTTGGTTGGTGGCGGCGGATTCGTGGACCGATTCGAGCGATGATCTATCTCGTCGACTCGAACGTGTACGTTCATGCCTTCAGGGATCCGGGTTTCGGGGAGCGCCTTCGCCAGTTCCATCAGCAGCACCTGGCCACGCTTGTTCTGAGCGCTGTTGTAGCCCACGAACTGGCGGTCGGAGCCCTGACTCCGTCGAAGGAACGAACACTGCTGCGCAATCTCGTGGAGCCGTTCCGGGTTAGACAGCGGCTCCACGTCCCGGCTCGCCAAACGTGGGAATTGGCGGCGCGACTCGATCGGCGGCTTCGGCGCCGCGCAGCGTTGACGTCCAGGCTCCGGTCGCGCAGCTTCGGGAACGACCTGCTCATCGCCGCGAGCGCCCGGGAGTTGGGTGCAATGATTCTCACGGAGAACTCGAAGGACTTCGCAGCCATTTCCACCGCCATCGACATCGGCTACATCGAGCCCTGGCCTGACGACCGCATCCATTGATGAACGTTCCCGCCATCTCATCCCACGACGGCGGGATCACCATCTCAACGACGTCGTGATGGGAGCGCACACGATAGAGTGCGCGACTGTGTTGCGTCGCTGGATTGAGCGCCCGCCGTAGACTGGGTCGGCGTGTCGCTGGAGAGGCGGTGTACGGTTGAGTGCTTCCAACGCAAGCGCGGTCCACAAGTCACTGAGCGAGAAGGCGTTGGGAGTGTTGGTGGACCAGACCGGGATCGAACCGGTGACCTCGTGAATGCCATTCACGCGCGCTCCCAACTGCGCTACTGGCCCCTCGGGTGAACTTTCATGGTAGCGCACGGTATAGGGAGGCGCAACCTGACCTACCCTGTCACGCCGCGGTCATACAGTTGGTGGTCGAGTGGCCGCGGCGGTCGCCGCGAACCGCTGATGGGCGAGCACGAGCCACTCGGTCAGCAGCCGCGCCGCCTCATCCGGCGTCTGACCGTAAAACGGCATCATGGCGGCTGGCATGCCGGGTCCCCGTCGCAACTGCGCCCGCCACCGGTCGCTGACCGGCGTGACCTCGATGTGGTACGCACGGCCGCCAATGGTTTCTTCGAAGCGATGAACGTTCACGTGTGCGATGTCCGGGTGGTTGGGAGCGAGCGACGATTCTACGCTTCGCGGCCGCGCGATCAAGCGAAGCGAGGCGCGAAGGGCGCATCCACATCGGGAAGATCGCGAGATCGCGCCGAACACGCGAAAGAAAAATTTTCGTTGTCCGGTTCTCCACAGGTTTTGCACGAGTCATCCACAACTTTTCCACAGAGGCGGCCCGTCACGGGCCGCCCGACGAGGACATGAGGATCACAAGGCGGAGAGTACAATGTGGCGTTACCCCGATGTCGCGCTTCATTCCTGTCTTCGTAGCGGTTCTCTCGCTGACGATTCCGTCGTCCGCGCGCGCGGCGAGCGACGCCACGCTGTTCCGCCTTTTCCTTCACGACGGCAGCAGCGTCGTGAGCTACGGCGAATTCGCCCGCGTCGACGATCACGTGATCTTCTCGATGCCGGTCGGCGGTCCGGTTGACGAGCCGCGGCTTCACGTTGTCTCGCTGGCGGAGTCCGAAATCGACTGGACGAGAACGGATCGGTACGCCGCGTCCGCGCGCTACCAGCGATATGCGGATACCCGCGGCGAGGACGATTTTCAGCTGTTGAGCAACGACATCGCGCGCGTGCTCAACGACATCGCGCTCTCCAACGACAAGAGCGGCGCGCTGGGCGCCGCCGAGCGGGCCAGACGGACGCTTGCCGACTGGCCGGCCGCACATTACGGCTACCGGGAGCGCGACGTCCGCGAGGTCGTCTCGCTGATGGATGAAGCCATCTCCGACATCCGCGCGTCGGCGGGCCTGAACGAATTTGCCGTGTCGCTTGTCGCGACGCCCGAGGAGACCGGCTTCGAGCCGCTTGCGGGCATGCCGTCGATCCCGGAGCAAATCGGCCAGACGTTCCGCGTCGCCGCCCTGGCCGAGCGCGTGCCCGATCGCATCGCGCTCCTGCAGGAGGCGCTCGCGCTGCTGAACGAAGCGGGCGCCTCGATTCCCGCCGCCGAGTCGCTGCGGCTGCGACGCTTCGCGGAAGAGCAGATTCACGCCGAAACCGTCATCGATCAGCGTTACGCTTCCCTCTCGCGCCGCCTGCTCGCATCGGCGACGAGCGGGGCCGGCCAGGCACGGATCGCGGATGTGGAGCGCGTCCTCAATCAGATTCCGAGAGAAGACGCGCGCCTCGGCGGCCGCCGCCCTGAAATCATCCAGGCGCTGAACGCCTCGATTCAGCTGCAGCTCGACAACGCCCGCCGCCTGCGCCTGCTGCGAGATCAGTGGCTCGTTCGCCGCGCGACGTACCGGGAATATCGGCGCTCCATCGGCGGGCAGCTTGTGCAGCTGGTGAAGATGCAGCCGTCGCTCGAAGCAATCCGGCGGCTTGCAGGGCCGTCCCCATTGACGCTCGTCAGCTTGCGCGGCCGCCTCAATGGCGGCGCGGAGCAATTGCAGCGCATGACCGTGCCGGAGGAGCTTCGCGTTGCCCACGGGCTGCTCGTTGGGGCGTGGCGGTTTGCCGAGACAGCGGTCAATACCCGTTATGACGCGGTGAAGTCGGGGAACGTCAACACCGCGTGGCAGGCGTCATCGTCGGCTGCAGGGGCGCTGATGCTCGTCGCTCGTGCCCAGCAGGAGATTCGCGCCCTCCTCGAACCCCCGAAGCTCCAGTGATCACACCCCGCACGACCCGACTCGTGCGGGCGGCGGATCTCCGGTGCTTCCGACGCGCGCTCGTCGCGCTCGCCGGGGAGGGATCTCCGCTCGACGCTCGCGATCGCCTCATCATCGTTCCCACTCGCTCGGCTGGCGCGCACCTCGTGCGCTCCATCGAAGATCGGATGGCCGGGCACCCGGACGCCGTCATCCTGCCCGATCTCGTCACCCGCGCCGAGCTGCACGAGCGGCTGTTCGATCGATTGGCGACCCGTGAAGGGGCGCCTTACGACCGTAGGGCGGGGCTTTACGCCCCGCCGTTCACGCCCGCGGAGCGCGAGGCGCTCCTGGCCGCCGCGTGCCGCGCGGCGAAGGACGCTGGCGCCGACCCGCCGTTCCACGTGCGGCCCGGCCTCGTCGGCGCCATGCTCGAGTTCTTCGACTCCCTGAAGCGCCATCAGAAGACCGTCGATGACTTCGAGCGCTTGACGATGGGACGGCTGGAGGCGGGTGCGGGTTCGGATCGCGGCGCGGATCGCCTGGTTCGGCAGACGCAGTTCCTTGCGGCCGCCTTCCGCGAATTCGAGCGGCGATCCGTCGAGGCCGGCGGCCTCGACGAGCACGGACTGCGCGCGCAGATCCTGGCGACCCCCGCCGATCGCCCCTGGCGGCACATTGTCGTTGCCGTGCGCGACCGCGCGAGCGACCCGTATGGCCTCCATCCCGTCGACTGGGATTTGCTCGCGCGCGTTCCCGGGCTCGAGCGCCTCGATGTCGTCGTGACCGATGCGACGCTCGCCGGCGCATTTCACCAGCGCGTCCACGACTGGCTCCCGGGCATCGAGGAGGTGCGCGCCGACGCCGACGAGCAGCCGCCGCAGCCGGTGCTGCTGATGCCATCGAGCGGCACGCGCGTGCACACCGCTCGCGATCGCGAAGAAGAGGTTGCCGGGTTCGCACGATGGGTGCGCGGCGCGCGCCGGGCCGGCAACGTCCCGGTGCTCGATCGCATCGCGCTGGTGGTCCGGCAGCGTCTCCCGTATGTCTACCTGGCGCGCGAAGTCTTTCGGTCTGCGGGCATCCCGTGCCAGATGTTCGACGCGCTGCCGCTGGCGGCGGAGCCGTACGCGGCGGCGCTCGACGTGCTGTTCTCGTTCGTGAGCGCCAGCTTCGCGCGATTGCCGGCAATCACGCTCCTGCAGTCGCCGCACTTCGTGTTTCACGGCGAGGGCGAGGAGCCGATTCGCGCGGGGGACGTGGCGGCGCTCGACCGCGCGCTCAGTGAGGCGGGCTATCTCGGCGACCTCGACGCCCTCGAACGCCTGCTGGCCTCATGGGGCGACGAGCCGTCGGCGGCGCGTGTATCGAAGGGCGCTCGACGGGCCGGCGCCGCGCTTCTCCAGATCGCGCGAGAGCTTGCGCCGCTGCGGTCGCGCGCGACGGTTGCCGCGCATCTCGATCGACTGCTCGCGTTCGTCACCGCGCACGACCACCTTCCGGGCGCAGCCGCGCCGACGCCTTCGGCGGAGGCGGGACCTGACGATCCGCTCCGCGCGCGGCAGCTTCGCGCGCGCGGCGCGATCCTCGGCATGCTGCGTGCGCTTCGCGACGCCCACCTGCGCTTTGGCGGCACGCTCACCGAGTTCGATGAGATTGCGGCGATGGTGCGGCGGTCGGTCGAGGAGCAGACGTTTGCGCCTCGCAGCGGCGACTCCGGGGTCCATGTCGTCGATGCCGAAAGCGCCAGGTTCGGCGAGTTCGACGACGTGCAGCTTGCGGGCCTCGTGGACGGGGAATGGCCGGATCGGCCTCGGCGGAACATCTTCTATTCGTCGGCGATCCTGCGCGAGCTGGGATGGCCGGCCGACGCCGACCGCCTTGATGGCGCCCGCGGCGCATTCGCGGACTTGCTGCGTCTTCCCGCGTCACGGCTCGTGGTCTCGACCTTCGTGCTCGAGCGCGACACGATCGTGGGCCCATCGACGTTCCTCGAAGAGCTCGACGCCGCGACGTCAGCAGGCAGCACGCAGCTGGCTGCCGGCAGCACGCAGCCGGCTGCCGGCAGTGTGTCCTGCCAGCTGCCAGCTGCCGGCTGCCGGCTGCCGCGCATCTTCGAATACGAAGCGCTCGGTCTCGACCCCGTCAACACAGACATGCTGGGCGAGGCTGCGCGTGCGTGGGCCGATCGCCGCGTGCACGCACCGGTCGCGGATTCACGTTTCCGCGGACGCACGGCCGGACACGTTGCGAAGGCGTACTCGGTGAGCGCGCTCGAGCGGTACCAGGACTGTCCATTCAAGTTCTTCGCATCCGACGTGCTGCAGCTCGACGAGCTGCCAGAGGACGAGCCGGCGCTGTCGCCTCGTGCGCGAGGCCGGTTCATCCACGAAGTGTTTCAGCGCTTCTTCGAGCAGTGGGATCGTCGCGGCGGCGGGACGATCACGTCCGACCGGCTGGACGAGGCGCGGGCCGTCTTCGCGGAAGCAGCGGCGCCGCTGCTCGAGCGGCTGCCCGGGGCAGACGAAGCGCTCGAGCGGGCGCGGCTGTTCGGCTCGGCCATCTCCGTCGGCATCGTCGACGTCGTGCTCGGCCTCGAGGCGGCGCGGCCGGTGGATGTCGCGGAGCGATGGCTCGAGTATCGACTCGAAGGCACGTTCTCGCTTGGCGCGCCCGACGGCCGGCGCATTCCGCTGAAGGGGGTTGCCGATCGCATCGACCTGCTGGCCGGCAACCGCCTGCGTGTCATCGACTACAAGTCGGGCTCCGCGCCCAACCCGAAGCGCGCGCTGCAGGTTCCGATCTACGCGTTGTGCGCGCAGGAGCGGCTGTCCGAGCAGCGCGGCGCCGCGTGGGCGGTCGACGAAGCCGCGTACGTCGCGTTGACCGGAAAACGATCGCTGGTGCCGGTGATTAAAGCAGGGAAGCGCGACCAGGATGCGGTGCTGGCCGACGCGCGGGCCCGCCTGCTCGACGTGGTCGACGGCGTCGAGCGCGGCGAGTTCCCGCCGAAGCCGCACGACCCGCGGATCTGCACGTACTGCGCATATCCATCGGTCTGCCGGAAGGACTACGTCGGTGACGAGTAACGTCCGGCTGCCGTTCGAGCCCGCGGACGATACGGCCGAATCGCGTATCGAGGCGCGTGATCGCGCCGGCCGCGCGCGCGCGGTCGATCCGCGTTACAACGTCGCGCTCGAGGCGTCGGCGGGCACGGGCAAGACGCGGGTCCTCGTCGATCGCTACATCAACCTGCTGCGCGCCGGGGTCGACCCCGCCAACATCCTGGCGATCACGTTCACGCGCAAGGCGGCGACCGAGATGCGCGAGCGCATCCTCACGACGCTGAGGGCTGTCGCCGCCCGGGGCGAGATCACCCCGGCGCGCTGGCGCGAGCTGCGCGATCGTACCGACGAGATTGCCATCAGCACGATCGACGCGTTCTGCCTGTCGCTCCTCCGGGAGTTTCCGCTCGAGGCGGATCTCGATCCCGGCTTTGACGTTGCGGACGAGACCGAGGTGCCGCGACTCATCGACGAGTCGCTCGACCGGGCACTCCGCATCTGCCGCGAGCTGGCGCGCCGGGACGAGAACGTTGCGCTCGTCTTCGCCCAGCTCGGCGATGGCCGCGCGCGGCACGGGCTTGCGGCGCTCCTCAACCGGCGGCTCGTCGCGCCTGCCGTGCTCAGCACGTATCTCGAGACGGGGCCGCGGGACCTGGACGTGGCGCTCGCCAGCCGGCGCGCCGCGGCGGCGCTCCTCGACGTGTGTCGGTCGATGCCGGGTGGCCTCCAGCGTTTTCTCGACTCCGGTCCGCCGGAACCGGCGTTCCTGCTGCTCGCCCGCGACCTTCGGAGGATCCGCGACGGCGTCGAGCACGATCGCTCCATCGATCCGGCCGCCGTGCAGGCCGCGTACGCGCGGGCCCGCGAGCATTTTCTGACGCAGGAGGGCGAGCCGCGCCGCCAGCTGCCGTTCGCGAAGGCGCTCTTCGTCTCCGGGGCCGCGTGGGCGGCGCATCGCGATCTGGTCGTCAACAACGGGCCGGCCATCAAGCGGGCATTCACCGCCTACAAGCGCGATCTGAACGTCCTGGTCTCGCGCGGCATCCTGCGGATGTATCGCATTGCTGAAACCGAGTACCGAGGCACGCTCGACGCGCATGCGGTGCTCGACTTTCCGGATCTGCTGCTTCACGCGCTCGGCCTGCTGCGGCAGATGGAGGAGTTCTCGCAGAGCCGCTACCGTCTCGAGTCGCGCTACCACCACGTCCTGGTCGACGAGTTCCAGGACACCAGCCGCGCCCAGTGGGAGCTCGTCTCGCTGCTCGTGCAATCGTGGGGCGAAGGCGCCGGGCTGGCGTCATCCGGTCCGCTCCCACCGTCGATCTTCATCGTTGGCGACCGCAAACAGTCGATCTACGCCTTCCGCGATGCGGATGTGTCGGTGCTTCAGGACGCAAGCCGCTATCTCGAGGCGCTCCGGCCGGACGGCGACGTGCGCCGCTCGATCTCGCGCAGCTTCAGGGCGGTCCCCGCGTTGCTGGCGTTCGTGAACGACGTGTGCCGCGATATGGAGAAGGTTGATGCGCGGCGCGACGCGTTCCGCTACGACGAGCAGGATCGCTTTCCGCTGGACGGCGCTGCGTTCGAGGAGGCCCCGGACGCGGTTGGCCTCGTGGCTGGTGATACTCCGGAGGCCTGTGCGGAGATCACGGCCGCCGAAATCGCGCGGCTGATTGGCGAGCAGGCTCCCATTCGCGACAAGGAGACCGGCGTGCGGCGGCCGGTCATGCCGGCGGACGTGGCCATTCTGTTTCGCACGCGCGAGTCTCACCGCGAGTTCGAGGCCGCGCTCGAACGCCGCGGCATCGCCGCGTACGTCTACAAGGGCCTTGGCTTCTTCGATGCGGATGAAATCAAGGACGTCCTTGCGCTGCTGTGGTACCTCGCGGACCCGCTGTCGGACCTGCGCGCGGCGGCCGTGCTGCGCTCGCGCGTCGTGCGCCTCTCGGACGAAGGCCTGCGCCTCCTGGCGCCTGGCCTTGCCGCGGCGCTTCGCGGGTCACAGGTCCCCGAGGCGAACCTGGCCCCGGACGACGCGTGCGCGCTCGGCGCGGCGCGCGAGGCGTTCGCGCGGTGGCGGGACCTCGTGGACCTGATGCCGCCCGCAGAGCTGCTCGACCTGATCCTGGCCGAGTCGGCGTACTTCGTCGAGCTGCGCGGCCCCCGGTTCGCGCAGGCGCGCGAGAACCTGAAGAAGTTGCGCGCGCTGATCCGCCGCATTCAGAACCGGGGCTACGCAACGCTCGGACGCGTCGCCGCCCATCTCGATCGGCTCGCCGTCGGCGACGAATCAAACGCGGTCATCGACGCGCTGGACGCGGTGAACCTGATGACGGTGCACGCGGCCAAAGGCCTCGAGTTCCCCGTGGTCTTCGTCGTCAACCTCGCGCGTGGCACCGGCAACCGCCGGGATCCGATTCGCGTGTCGGCGAACCCGGCTGGAAACGATGTCTCGGTTGCCGTCGGCGACTTCCGCTCCGAAGCCGACGAAGACGATGGGGCGAAGGAGCGCGAGGAGACGAAGCGGCTGCTGTACGTGGCGCTGACGCGCGCGCGCGACCGTCTCTACCTGGGCTCGGCGCTGAAGGATGGCACGCTGCAGCCGGGCCGCGGGAGCCTTGCGGAGGTGTTGCCTGCGCCGCTCATCGAGCAGTTCTCAGTCAGTGGCGCCGAACCGATCGCGACTGATTGGCGCGCCACGTCGGGCGCGGTCCATCGGCTGCGCCTCGCGCGGGATTCGGGATTCGGGATTGGGGATTCGGAAGGTTCAAAGTTCGCGGCAGTCGAGTCCCGAATCCCGAGCCCCGAATCCCGAATCCCGAGTCCCGAATCCCGAGTCGACGACTTTGCTCCGCTCGTCGATACCGCGCCCGAGCGAATCTCGATCGCGTCCGCGATCGGATCGATCGACGAGCGTCACCCGTTGCGTCGTGCCGGCCGCGAATCGGATCGTCTCGCCGGCACGCTCGTGCATCGGCTGCTGCAGCGGCTCGGCGTCGGCGAGGCGCCAGAGCCCGCCGCGATTCGCGCCGCCGCCACGCGGCTTGTCCGCGCTGATGAAGTGGACGAGAGCGGTGATGTCGATGCGCTGCTTGACGCCGCGGTCGCTGCGTACGTGACGCTGTGCGCGCGTCAGGACGTCCGCGAGCTGTACATGTCCGGGCCGCGGCTGCACGAGGTGCCGTTCACGATGGCGGTCGACGGCCGGATCCTGCGTGGCACCGTGGATTGCCTGGTTCAGACATCGCCGGGCCGCTTCACCGTTCTCGAATTCAAGACCGGGCGGGAGCGTTCCGAGCACCACACGCAGCTGGATCTGTATTTGCGTGCGATGCAGCAGGTATTTCCGGACGGCGCGGTGGACGGGCGGCTCGTGTACCCGTTGCACGACACGATGGGGACCCTCGAATAGCCCGGATCGGCGCGGTTTTGCGCTGTTATTCGGGCGCCGCGCGCTATTTAGGCCGGCTCGACCGCCCGGCTGCATACAATTCTGCATTGCGCATGCAGATCCCATCTCCTACAATCAAATCTTTGGGAGACATCGCTATTGGCCATCAATGAGGAGACCCGAGTGTCGTTGACGTGTCCCAGCTGCGGGAACGACCAGAATTTTCTCGTGAAGACTCTGCAAATGCACGTCGTGCACCTCGACGATTCGCGCGTGGAAGTGTCCGAAGAAGGACGTCCCAACGTACTGGAAGTGCTGTGCGACGAGTGCGAGACCGCACTCAGCATCGATGATATCGACGAAGGCATCCGTAAAGAGCTGCTGCTGACGCTCGGCGCGCGCTGACGCGCGTCGCGCCTCCGCTTTTCAGCCCGCCCGTTCCTCGGCCTCCTCGAAGTAATCGCACTCAGGGCAGATCCACTCACGGAATTTCGACGTCTTCGTCTGCGTCGTGCCTGGCACGCGATCGATCGTCTCGCGTTCGCACAGCCGCATCGTCTCGCCGCACAGCGGACATTCTTTGGCGGGCATTGACTTCTCTCCGAGCGGACCCTATCGTAACAGCAGTCTCATGGGCTGGAACACGTTTCGTCCCTTCGGCGGACACGCGCTCGCGGTGCGTGGCGGAGAAGAGATCCGTCAGGATCGGCGCTGGTTCGCCGACGAGGTCGTGATCGATTTCCCGTCGGTCGCGCCCGCCGTGGAACGGATGCGCAGCGCGTTTCTCGCGGACGAGCGCGCGACCGCAATGACGGCCGCCGTCCGCCTCTCGCATCGCGAGGCGCGGGACGGCGCCACCATTCCCCTCGACGTGCCGGTGCGCTGCATGTGTCACGAGTGCGGCGGCCGCGGCGAGACCTGGACCACGCCGTGCGCGCGCTGCGACGGCAGCGGCACCGAGCTGCTCCGTCACCAGGTGCACGTCACCGTGCCGTCCGGCGTCAAGGACGGCGCCTGCTTCCATTTCTCCGTGACCCCGAGTCACGACCTGTCTACTCGCATCGAGCTGCGCATCCTCGTCAGTCCGCCGACAGGCGGCTGAAGACAGCGAGTGGAACGGCACATCACGATCCTCGCCATTCTCTGTAGTCTCTGGGGCGCGCTCGCCATGCTTGTCGGCGTCTCGCTGCTCCTGCTGTCGGTCGGCGCGATCGCGATCCTCCTCGGTCCCGACGGGCACGCCGTGACGTTTGCGGCCGGGTTGACCGCCACCGCATTTGCCGTCATGGGGGCCTTTGCGCTCCTGTGGGGCGCCGCGCATGTCGGTGCCAGCGTCCTCCTGCGGCGCCGCCAGACGGCGGGGCGCGTGCTCACCCTCGGCCTTGCGGTCGTCGACCTCCTCGTGCTGCCGTTCGGCACCGCGCTGGGTGCCTATGCGCTCTGGATTCTGCTGACCAACGAGGGACGCCGTCTGTTCGAGCCCGCGACAGCGTAGGCGGACCTGAAGGTCCGCCTTGCGGACTAAGATAGAAAGATGCCAGCCACGCCCGACCGCGACGCGGTGCTCAACGCGCTGCGCGTCGTCAACGACCCTGACCTTCGCCGCGACATCGTCTCCCTCGGCTTCATCAAGGATCTGTCGCTGAAGGATGGCGACGTCTCCTTCGCGATCGAGCTGACGACCCCCGCATGCCCGGTCAAGGATCAAATGCGCGAGCAGGCGCTCGCTGCGGTTCGCGCGGTGCCGG
>JAHFUO010000066.1:11218-16848 GCA_023265015.1 Acidobacteriota bacterium
ATCAAGGATCTGTCGCTGAAGGATGGCGACGTCTCCTTCGCGATCGAGCTGACGACCCCCGCATGCCCGGTCAAGGATCAAATGCGCGAGCAGGCGCTCGCTGCGGTTCGCGCGGTGCCGGGCGTGACCTCGGTGGACGTCCGGATGACCGCGAACGTCCGCTCCGTCTCGGCACCCGAAACAGGGCGTCCGCCGCTGCCCGGCGTGAAGAACGTGATTGCCGTCGGCGCGGGGAAGGGCGGCGTCGGCAAGACGACCGTTGCCGTGAACCTGGCGCTGGCGCTCGCGCGATGCGGCAGCCGCGTCGGCATTCTCGATGCCGACATCTACGGCCCGAACGTGCCGATCATGCTCGGCCTCACCGCCACGCAGCTCACCACCAACGGCAAGCAGATCGTGCCTGCCGAGAAGCACGGTGTGCAGGTGATCTCGATGGGCTTCCTGACGTCGGACGACTCGCCGGTGATCTGGCGCGGGCCGATGCTGCACGGCGCCATCCAGCAGTTCTTCCGCGAGGTCGCGTGGAACGATCTCGATTACCTCATCGTCGACATGCCGCCGGGCACGGGCGATGTGGCGCTCAGCCTCAGTCAGACCGTGCCGGTCGTCGGATCGATTGTCGTGACGACGCCGCAGAAGGTGTCGCTGTCGGACAGCCTGCGTGCCGTCCGTATGTATCAGAAGCTCAACATCGCGCCGATGGGCATCATCGAGAACATGAGCTACTACGCGTGCCCGAACTGCCATCACGAAGCGGATATCTTCGGGCACGGCGGCGGCGAGGGGCTTGCGTCGCAGCTGGAGGTGCCGTTCCTGGGCCGCCTCCCGATCTATCAGCCAATCCGTGAAGGCGGCGACAACGGCGTTCCAATCGTCGTCAGCGAGCCGGGCTCGCCGGCAAGCCGCGCATTCGTGACGCTGGCCGAGCGCACCGCAGCGCAGGTGTCGATCGCGGCGCACAAGACGGCCGAAGCAAACAAGGGCAAGATTCCGCTGATCCAGGTGCGCTGAGGAGCTCGTGACCTCCATCGAGCTCCCGTACGCCAAGCGCACGCTCGCCAACGGCCTCGACGTCCTCGTCCACGAGGATCGTCACGTGCCGATCGTGGCCGTCAACCTCTGGTATCACGTCGGTTCCAAGAACGAGCAGCCCGGCCGCACCGGCTTCGCGCATCTCTTCGAGCACCTGATGTTCGAAGGATCCGAGCATCACAACACCGGCTACTTTGCCCCGTTGCAGCAGGCCGGCGCGCTGCTGAACGCCTCGACCAACACCGACCGCACCAACTACTGGGAAGTCGTGCCGACCGGCGCGCTCGACCTGGCGCTCTGGATGGAATCGGATCGGATGGGCTATCTGCTCCCCGCGCTCACGCGCGAGCGATTCGAGACGCAGCGCGACGTCGTGCTGAACGAGCGGCGGCAGCACTACGAAAACCGCCCGTACGGGTTCGCGATGATGGCCCTCACCTCGGCGCTGTTTCCCCCCGACCATCCGTACCACTGGCCGACGATTGGCGCCGCGGAGGACATCCGCGCGATGGACGTCGAGGACGTCCAGGCGTTCTTCCGCACGTATTACCATCCCGGCAACGCGTCGCTTGCGCTTGCGGGAGACATCGGCGCCGAACGGGCGTACGAGCTGGCGGAAAAGTATTTCGGTGAGATCCCCGGCGGGACCAGGCCGGACACGATGGACGTGCCTGCCTCGCTGTCGCGCGAGCAGCGCATCATGCTCGAGGATCGTGTCGAGCTGCCGCGCATCTACATGGCGTGGCATTCGCCGGCGATGTTCGCCGAGGGCGATGCCGAGGCGGACCTGCTGGCCGACCTGCTCGCCAACGGCAAGACGTCCCGCCTCTACCGGACGCTGGTGTATGACCGGCGCGTGGCGCTCGACGTGTCGGCCTTCCAGCATTCGCGCGAGCTCGGCAGCTTCTTCCTCCTCGCGTCGACTGCGACGCCCGGCCGGTCGCTGACGGAGATCGCCGCGATCATCGACCAGGAGATCCGGGGTGTGGTCGACGACGGGCCTCTTGACGACGAAATGGAGCGAGGGGCGGCACAGGCCGAAGCCCATTTCATGTACCGGCTGCAGACGGTCGGCGGTTTCGGCGGCAAGTCCGACCAGCTCAACGCCTACAACGTGTTTCGCGGCGATCCGGATTTCTTTGCCGCCGATCTGGCGCGATACCGCGGCGCCACGCGCGAATCGGTCCGCGCGGCGGCGCGCACGTGCCTCGCATTCGACCGGCGCGTCCTCCTGAGCGTCGTGCCTCGCGGCCAGGCGGCGCTCGCGCTGCCGGGCTCCGAGCCTGTCTCCGTCACGTGATGCCCGTGCTGCGCGCCGATCGCTCGCGCCTCCCCGAGCCCGGTCCCGATCCGGCCTTTCACTTCCCGTCCATCGTCCGGCACACGCTGAAGAACGGATTGAAGGTCCGGACGGTCGAGCACGCGAGCGTCCCGGTCGTGACGCTCGTGATGAAAGTCGACGGGGGATTGGGCGCCGATCCGGCCGGCAGGGAGGGGCTCGCGTCGATCGCGGCCGACATGGTGGATGAGGGCACCGGCGATCTCTCCGCGATTGAGGTCTCGGACGCGTTGGCGCGCATCGGCGCGGAGTACGACGTGGATGTCGGCGCGGACGCGACGGTGTTCACGCTGACGACGCTGACCAGGTTCGTGGGGCGCGGCGCGGCGCTGCTGTCGGACATCCTCGTGAAACCAAGCCTGCGCGCGCCCGATTTCGAGCGCGTGCGGCAGCTTCGGCTCGATCGCCTGCGGCAGTTGAAGGATCTGCCTCCAGCCGTCGCGGAGCGGGCGTTCCTGCGGCTGGTGTATCCGGCTCATCCGTACGGCCACCTGGCGATCGGCACGGATGCGTCGCTGCGCGCGCTCACGCTCGATGACGTCGTCCGCTTCCACGCGCGGCTCTTTTGTCCCTCGCGTGCCACGCTCGTCGCCGCCGGGGCGATGTCGCATCGCGAGCTCCTCGGTGCGGCCGAAGATGCATTTGGCGGGTGGCATGGCGCCGAGCCGGCACCCGACATGCCCTGCGCAGCGGCAGACATCGTGCCCGACGCGGCTCCGCCGGCGCTTCTCGCGATGGTGCCGCGCGAGGGCGCGGCGCAATCGGAGCTCCGAATCGGGCATCTCTCCGCGCGCCGTGACACCCCGGACTACGCGCCGCTGCTCGTGATGAACGCCGTGCTCGGCGGCCAGTTCGTCAGCCGGATCAACATGAAGCTGCGCGAGGAGAAGGCCATTACCTACGGGGCACGGACGGGATTCGACTGGCGCCGCGGCCTCGGGCCGTTCTCGCTGCAGGCAAGCGTTCACACCGCTGCGACGGCCGAGGCGGTCAGCGACTCCCTCAGGGAGATGGCCGACATTCGGAGCTCTCGTCCGCCCACGGAGCAGGAAATGTCGATGGCGAAGGCGTCGCTGACGCGCGGGTACCCGAGAAATTTCGAGACCGCGCAGCAGGTGTCACGCTCGGTGGCGCAGCTTGCGCTCTTCGATTTGCCCGATTCCTACTTCGAGGAGTTCGTGCCGCGCGTCAACGCGGTCACGGCGGACGACGTGACGCGGGTAGCGCAGAAGTATCTCCATCCGGATCGCGCGATCACGCTCATCGTCGGCGACCGGAAGGCAACCGAGACATCGCTGAACGCGCTCGGCATGGGCGAGCTGCAGATCCTGCCGCCGGAATAAAACGGGGTCGGGAGTCATTACGTGTTTCGAAAACCAGTACGCGCGTGCCCGTGGTTTTCGGAACACGTAATGACTCCCGACCCCTAGAGACAGCCCTCGACCGCGCGCGCGACGCGGAGCAGCCCGGGCGTATCGCCGTGCGCGCCGACGATCTGCGCGCCGATCGGCAAGCCTTCCGTGGTTGCGCCGCACGGCATCGAGATCGCCGGATGCCCCGACAGGTTGAAGGCCTGCGTGCACCGCAGCATCGCGTTGCGGACCGGTTCCTCCACCGCGCCGAGGAGCGCCATCGGTGCCCCGATTTTCGGTGCCGGGATCGTAACGGTCGGGAGAAGCAGGCCGTCCCGTCCCGCCAGCGCGGCATCGACCTCCCGCTTCAGCAGATCGCGTCCGCGGAGCGCGCGCACATAGTCCTCGGCCAGCACGTACCGGCCCATCTCGAGCCGGAGTCTGACGTTCGGCGTGTAGTCGTTCGGCCGTTGCTCGAGCGTCTTCGCGTGGTAAACCGCACCTTCCGCGAGGACGATGTGCAGGTAGATGGCGGCGACGTCTCCGGCATGGGGGATTGCGACGTCTTCGAGCGTCACGCCCGCGTCACGCAGCTGCCGGCACGCTGCGTCAAAGGCGGACGCGACCTGCGTGTCGAGCAATGCGAGGAAATATTCGCGGGGGATGCCCAGCCTGAGTCCCCGTGGATCCGGGCGCGGTCCCGTCTCGCGCGGCGTTTCGCCGCGCAGCACGTCGTACAACATGCCGGCATCCTCGACCGACCGGCATATCGGACCAATGTGATCCATCGTCGAGCTCAGCGGCACGACGCCTTCGGTCGAGAGCTCGCCGACGGTCGGCTTCAGCCCGACGAGCCCGCAGACCGCCGATGGAATCCGGATCGATCCACCGGTGTCGGTGCCCATCGAGGCGAAACACATCCCGTCGGCGACCGACGCGGCGGATCCGCCGGACGATCCGCCGGGCGACCGGTGTGAATCCAGCGGATGCCGTGCCGGGCCGTATGCCGAGTCTTCACTGGTCGTGCCGAACGCGAACTCGTGCAGGTTCGTCTTACCGATGAACACGGCGCCCGCCTCGCGCAGCCGCGCGATCGACCACGCGTCGCGATCGGCGACGTGGTCGCGGCGGACGCGCGACGCAGCCGTGGTGGCCGAGCCGCGCACGTCGAAGAGGTCCTTGATCGATATCGGCACGCCGTGCAGCGGGCCGCGATGCCGGCCGGCGGCAATCTCGCGATCGGCCTCGAGCGCCTGCGCCCTCGCCGCGGCTTCGAACACGGTGATGAAGGCGTTGAGGCCGGCGTTGCGGTCGGCCACGCGCTGCAGGCAACGATCGAGGACGGCTTCCGCGGTCGTCTCGCGCGCCTTCAGTGCGCGCGCAAGCTCAGCAATCGTGTGCGCCTCAGCGGCCATTTCGGGGATTGGGGATTGGGGATTGGGGATCGGGGATCGGGGATCCGGATCCAGACACCTGCTGCGGGTCGAATTCGCCGGATGCGTCGGCGTTCCAGTCGGCGGTCCTGAGCGAGGAAGTCGCGCGGGCGAGATTGTCGAGAAGAGGCTTGAGCGCCGGGAGTCCGCGACGCTCTGCATCCTGAATCGCGGCGTCCAACCATGTGTTGATCGTCATGCCGAATACAGCCTAAACCAAATGAAACCACGAAGTCTCGAAGAACACGAAGGATGGAAAAACGTGAGACACACGAAGATCTCGGTGCGGATGTGAACGAGGCGGTCGATCGAATCGGTCAGGCGCTCGTGGCGCGCGGCGCGATCGCCGCGGCGTCGGTGATCGTGGCGGTCAGCATCTCGCCGGACCTGGGACACGGGCCGTCGAATTTCCTGAAGCTGCATCGGATCTAGGCGGACCTGAAGGTCCGCCTCTACGGCGAGGATTTTATCAAC
>JAHFUO010000067.1 GCA_023265015.1 Acidobacteriota bacterium
CCCGATACGCTTTTGAGACCGTGACGATCTTCGGGTTCTCATCCTTGAGCGTCTGGAACAACGGTTCAGTCGCTCGCCACAGTTCGTTGATCGAACCATCGTGATGCGCCGGAATGTACACATCGGGTTTGTACGTCCGCATGTATTCCAAGGCCTGCTGCGACGTCAGGCTTGGCAGAACGGACCCTGGTATGGCGGCGATGGCGATATCAACTCGTCCGATTCGGGCCATGGCCACCTTCTCATGATCGGTTACTGTGCCGCCACTGTCGCGATACATGATTCGAAACCCATCGTCGAGCGTGATCAAGTAGGCGATGGTGCCCTCGGCGATCACGCGCGGGTCGTTGATGCCGCGCTCGCGGATCACGGCTTGTTCGGCTGACTGCTCCTGGGTGGGGCGGGGCGTTGTTCGCTGTAGCGCCTGATTGAACGGCGCCGTGATATCTGGAGGCGGCTCGCCATGACGGGCGAGGATTGGCTGGACCGTGAAATTTTTAAATGTCAGTTCTTCGCCACCTTTACCTGTCACGGTGCGCACGTGTGTCGGATCGACTTTTTGGGCGAGGAGCTTATCAGCGGTGAGCGGCGCTCCAACGACGACCGCGCCGGTTCGTATGGCAACGGATGCTGCGTCAGACATGTGATCGTGATGTCCGTGCCCGAGCAGGATGACATTCACGCGCTTGACGTCCGCCGCCTTGAAGCCAAGCGGCGGGAAGATGCTGCCTCGATCGAAGTAGGCATCGAGGAGGATCACCTGGCCTTTGTAGACGAGCTCAAAGTTGGAAAAGCCTGTCCACCGCACGGCCAATGTCTGAGGGTTTCTGGGAAACTCACCGCCGGTCGAGACGAGCGTCCTGCTCTCGCAGCCCGGATCGTTAGATTGAGCCAGCAGACGTGCCGAAGGCCTGACGCAGAACATGCCGGCAAGCATGACGAGGGCGATGATGTATCTTTTCACGTCACACCACCGCGACCTTCACGCAGTGGATCGGCGGGAGCGAGTCGTACAAGCAGCTCCACTGCTCGCCGCCGTCTCGCCCGATCCAGAGTTGTCCGGTCGTGGTCCCGAAGTAGAGCGCGGGCGACTTGAGCTCGTCGATGTCCATCGCGTCGCGCTGGACCGTGAAGAAGCTCTCCTTCTTCGGCAGCCCGCGGGCGAGCCGCTTCCACGAGCCGCCGCCATCCTCGCTGCGCCAGACCGCGGGTGCGGCGCCCGGACAGGTGCGCGTCGACGGCTCGAGCGGCAGCACGTAAACCGTGTCGGCGTCGTCCGGGTGCACGACGATCGGAAAGCCGAAGTCGGACGGCAGCCCCTTCGCGATCGAGCGCCACGTCTTGCCGTGGTCGTCGCTGCGCAGTACGCCGATGTCCGGCCGCGGCCCCCCAGGCCCGTCCCATTTGGCCCAGCCGCCGTGATTCTGCATGTAGAGCCGGCCGGGCGCGTCTTTGTGCCCTGCGATCTTGTGCACGCACTGGCCGAACTCGGGGTACGGGTCGGGCGCGAAGCCGGCGCCGACGCCCTGGTTGGAGGCCGTGAAGGTCGTGCCGCGGTCTTCGCTCAGATAGTGACCGCCGGTCGAGATGCCGAGGTGCACCCGGTTCCCGTCGCGGAGGATCGTATGCATGCAGAGCCCACCGTTCCCAGGCTGCCACTTCCGAGCGTGCTCGTGATTGCTGATGCTCGGAACCATCTCCCAGGAATCGCCGCCATCGCTGCTCCGGAAGAGCGACGCCGGCTCGACTCCGCACCAGAGCTCCTTCTTGGTGTCGCCCGCTTCGAGCGACCAGATGTTGACGAGTGCTCGCCCGTCCTCTTTCGGGAAGGCGGGAGCCGACTTCGTTTCGTTGAACGTCTTCCCGAGATCGGTCGAGCGCAGGACCTTCATACCGAAAAAGGCGTTGCAGCTCGAGGCATAAAGTCGCGGCGCGCCGCGTGCGTCGATCAGCGCTGAATAGACGGCCACCCCTGAACTGAAGGGTCCACGCAGGGCGAACGTGCGCCGAGTCTTCGGCGCCTCGGCAACGAAAAGGCCCTTCTTGGTCCCGATGCAGAGAATTACTCGTTCCGACATGCTCACCCTCCTGAGATCGCAGGCAAAATTGTGACGACGTCCCCTGGCACCAGCGCCGTGTCGAGCCCTTCCCGATCGCGAACGTGGGACGTGTTCACAAACAGGTTGATGTGGCGGCGTACCGCGCCCGTCTCGTCGCAGATGTTACGGTACAAGGATGGGTAGCGCCGCTCGATTTGCTCAAGGGCGGCGCGCACGCTCGAGACCGCCAGCGACAGCTCAGTAGCGCCCCCGCAGCAATCGCGCAGCGCCCCTGGAATGTCGATCTTAATGGATGGGGCTCTGGTCATGGCGGAGGTAGGTGCTTATCTAACTTGATAATTCCGGGACGTCCGGCTGGCACGCCGTTGAGCATGCCGTCCGCACTCAGATCTTCGTCGACGTCAGGCCAGTGAACGCCGTGGCCATCGCCAATCAACCTCCAATTCGCCCGTTGGGCCGGCGTCGCCTCCGAAAGTCGCCACGACCAAGCGAGGGGGACAGTGATGACACGACCATCGACGAGGTGGGCTGTGATGATCTCATCGGTCACTTCGACGTGATCGATCCGAGACTCAACGTTGACCGCAGTGCTCATTCCATGCCTCAATGATGTTTCGTTCGTACTGTATCCGCTACTTCCGTCCTTCCGGCAGCCGCCGTTCCCGCGAGCCATCATAGTCGTGATCCTTGGGATCGATCTGTCGCATCGCATGCTGCCGCGACCGCTCCTCGTGCGCGTGCGCGATCAGGCCAGGCAGGCGGGAAATCAGGAACACGGCATTGCCGAGCTCGTAGGCAAACCCCAGATCGGCGCAGATGGCCGCGATGGCGCCGTCCACGTTGACCGGCAGCGGGCGGTCGAACCGATCCTTCCGCGCGTCGATCGCCCGCTCGGCGGCGCGAAGCAACCGCACGTGCTCGCCGTCCAGCTCGAGCTCGAGCGCCATCTGAAATAAACGCGCGGCACGTGGATCGCGCGTGTGGAAACGGTGGCCGAATCCGGGCGGCACCTGGCGATCGCGCAGACAGTCGTCGATGAGCGTGTCGGCCGCCTGTTGCAGCGAGCGTCCGGAACGGACGAGCGTCAGACCCGCGTCCAGAAACCGCATGCACGACTCGATGTCGCCGCCGTGATGCGGCCCGAACGCCAGAATGCCGGCCGCGACACAGTCCTTGAGCGGGGCGCCGGACGTCGCGACGTTGCGGGCCGCTAGTGTCGAGGGCGGCGTGACACCGTGATCGATCGACGACACGAGCACCGCGTCGAGCATACGGCCGATCGCGGGGGTCGGCAGCTCGCCCATCAGCAGCAAGTACACCGCGTCGGCGAACGAGAGCCGTCCCATCATCTCGTCGAGTGGGTACCCGCGGACCAGGATCTTGTTCGGCGCGATCGAGGTGAGCGCGGTTGGCCAGCGCTCTGTCGGTGTGCGCGCCTGGGCATGACGTTCGTTCCCGGGAGCTGTGCGTGTGTGGGCCATAAGTAGTACCGGGGTGGACGCGGTTAGACGGTGCCGTACAGGCGATCGCCGAAATCGCCGAGGCCGGGGACGATGAATTTCTGCTCGTTGAGGCCGCGATCGACGACCGGCGTGTAGATGATGACGTCGGGATGGTGCCGCTCGACGAGCGCGATGCCCTCGGGTGCGGCGACGATGCACACGATGCGCACGCGTTTGGCGCCCGCGCGCCGGAGCACATCGAGCGCCGCGACCGCGCTGCCGCCGGTGGCGAGCATCGGATCGATCACGATCACCCAGCTCGCATCGAGGCTCGCCGGCAGCTTGGAGTAGTAGTGGGAGGCGACGGCCGTCATCTCGTCACGCTGCAGGCCGATGTGGCCGACGCGTGCATGCGGCACGAGCTCGAGGACCGCGTTCAGCATGCCGAGCCCGGCGCGCAACACCGGCACGACGACAACGTCGGGCGCCACGCGGCGCCCCGGTGCGGGTCCGAGCGGCGTGTCCACGGTGATGTCTGACGCCGGCAGCGTTCGCATCGCTTCGGCCGCAAGGAGCACGCTGATCCGCCTGGCCGCGCGGCGGAAGTGTTCGGAATTTGTGTGCTTGTCGCGCAGCGAGACGAGCGCGTCGTGGACCAGCGGGTGGTCGACGAGGTGGACCGGCACGGCCCCTCACTATACACGATCAGCTTTCAGCGCTCGGCGTTCAGCTGTCAGCTGAGAGGTGTGAACTGAGAGTGACGGTCCGCCTAAAGGCGGACACTACGTACGTCCCGCGTACGTCCCGCGTACGTCCCACGTACGTCACGGACGGCGGTGAGATACAATTTCGCAGCCGTGCATAAAGCGATTCTTGCAGTGGTGCTCGCGATCGCCGCCGCGGCGGCGGCGCAGCCGGCACGCCGCGCGGTCTCCCTCGTCGTCATCGGCGGAACCGTCGTCACCGAGAACGCCGCGCATCGAGTGCTCACGCCCGGCGCCCTCGCCATCAACGGCACCGACATCATCGACGTCGATCGACCCGACGTCATCGCCGGCCGGTACACCGCAGCGGAAACCATCGACGCGCGCGATCAGATTGTGCTGCCAGGCCTGATCAACACGCACACGCACGCGCCGATGGTCATGTTTCGCGGACTCGCGGACGATCTCAGGCTAATGGACTGGTTACAGAAGTACATCTTTCCAGTCGAGGCGAAGACGGTCTCTGCCGAGTTGGTTCGGATCGGCACGCGGCTGGCCGCGCTCGAGATGATCCAGTCGGGCACGACCACCTACACCGACATGTATTACTTCGAGGAGGAAATCGCCAGGGCGACCCGCGAAGCCGGGCTCCGAGGCGTCCTGGGAGAAACCATCATCCAGCTTCCGGCTCCCGATGCGAAGACGCCGGCTGAAGGACTGGCGCGCGCCGAGCGGTTCATCAAGGCGTTCAAAGGCGACAGTCTGATCGTTCCGGCGGTCGCGCCGCACGCTCTCTACACGAACGACAAGACGACACTCGTCGCCAGCGCCGAGCTCGGGCGGCGCTACGGCGTGCCCGTCATCATTCATCTCGCGGAAACCGAGGACGAAGTGCGCATGGCCCGCGATCGATATCACGCGACGCCGGTCGGCTATCTCGAGTCGATCGGGTTCTGGGGGCCGCGCACGCTGGCGGCGCACGGCATCTGGGTGACCGACGAGGACATTCAGGTGCTGAAGCGGCGTGGCGTCGGCGTGGCGCACAATCCTGAAAGCAACATGAAGCTCGCGAGCGGTACGGCTCCGGTCAGGAAGTACCTCGCGGCCGGCGTGGCGCTCGGTCTCGGCACCGACGGCGCCGCGAGCAACAACGATTTGGACATGTTCGAGGCGATGCGCCAGGCGGCATTTCTCGCCAAGCTCGCGACGCGCGATCCCACGGCGATTCCGGCGCAAACCGCGCTCGACATGGCGACCACCGGGGGCGCGAAAGCGCTTGGAATGGACCGCTTGATCGGATCGCTCGAAGCGGGCAAGCGCGCGGATGTCATTACGGTGTCGATGAGCGCCGCCCGCCAGACGCCTCTCTACGATGCCGTGTCGCATCTCGTCTACGTCACCCGCGGCGATGACGTGCGCACGACGATCGTGAACGGCAAAGTGCTGATGAAGGATCGACAGGTTCGCACGCTCGACGCGCGGGCCGTCATCGCCGACGCAAACCGGCTATCGCAGAAGGTCAGGGAGGCGGTCAAACGCTGAAATCGACGATTGACGATCGCGACTGTCATGATCCAACCACTGCAATATGCCGCAGGTTCCGGTACTGCTCGGCGTAGTCGAGGCCGTAGCCGACCACGAAGCAGTCGTCGATCGTAAAGCCGACGTACTCGACCTTCACGTCGACTTGGCGCCGTGACGGCTTGCTCAGCAGGCACGCCGACCGCAGGACCTTGGGATTCCTGGCGCGGAGGATGTCCTGCAGATACAACAGCGTCAGCCCGGTGTCGACGATGTCCTCGATGATGACGACGTTCTTGCCGTCGAGCGTCGTATCGAGGTCCTTGAGGAGCCGCACCTCGCCGGAACTGGTCGTCCCTTTCGCGTAACTGGACAACGCCATGAAGTCGAGCGAGACCGGTCCGGTCATGTTCCGGACGAGATCGGACAGAAAGATGAACGCGCCCTTGAGGACCGCGACAAGATGCACGTCGTCGGGAAAGTCGCGCCGGATCTCGGCCGCCAGCTCGGCGACGCGTTTCTGGATCTGCTCGTTGGAGAGTAGGATTTCGGTGGGATGCATAAGGTCAGGGTTCAAGGTTCAGGGTTCCGGGTTCAGGGTTCAGGGTTCAGGGTTCAAGGTTCTAGGTTCGGTGTGCCAACTCAGAACCCGGAACCCGGAACCCGGAACCCCGAACATCATATCCAATGAAGCGTTTTGACATCATCACCGAAAGCGACGCGCGCGTCCTGTCGCGCGGCGAGACGGTGACGCTGGCTCGCGGCGGACACGTCACCCCCTTGGCGCAAGACACGCTGAGGGAACGCCGCGTGACCGTCATCCACGAAGGACGCGCGTCGGCCGACGAGGCGGCGCTCGCGCCGACAGCCGACATTCGCTCGGTAGCCATCGCCAGCGATCACACGGGTGTCGCGCTTCGTCGCGCGCTCGTGACGTTTCTGCGCGGCCGCGGTCTCGCCGTCCAGGATCTCGGGACCGAGGGGCCGGAGCCGGTCGACTATCCAGACGTCGCGGCCTCGGTGGCGGACATCGTGGCGCGGGGCGAAGCCGATGCTGGAATCGTCATCGACGGGGCAGGCATCGGATCGGCGATCGCGGCCAATAAGGTGGCCGGCATCCGAGCGGTCATGGCGACGACGGAAACCATCGCGCGGTATTCGCGCGAGCATAACGGGGCGAACGTGCTGACGCTCGGCGCCACGCTCGTCGATGTGAACGAGGCCTGCGCCATCGTCTCGACGTGGCTGAGCACGTCGATGCGCGAGCCGCGCTACATCAGGCGGCTGGCGAAGATTCGCGATCTGGAGCGGCGCTCGAAAACATGACTCGTGACGAGCTCCAGCATCTGATCGACGTCATCGTCGAAGAGGTGGCGGCAGCGACGAACGCGCCGTCCGCAAGATGCTCGTGCCATGCCGTGCTCGACGACTGCTGCCCCGACCGATTGCGCGGGGTACTGGATGCGGGTGCGACGCGCGTCGGCGTGCACGCGACCGGTGGCGCGCCCTCGAGCATCGCGTCGATGATCGACCATACGCTGCTCAAGCCGGACGCGACGCGCGCGAACATCGAGGAGCTGTGCCGCGAGGCGGCGCAGTTTCGCTTCGCGACGGTGTGCGTCAACCCCACGTGGGTGGCGCTGGCCGCCAGGCTGCTCGCCGGCAGCGGCGTTGGCGTGTGCTCGGTCGTCGGCTTCCCGCTCGGCGCCACGACCGCCGACGTCAAAGGGTACGAAACACGTCGGGCGATCTTCGACGGCGCGCGCGAGATCGACATGGTCATCAATGTCGGCGCGCTCAAGTCCGCCGATCTCCGCGCCGTCGAGCGCGACATCGAGGCGGTCGCCTCGCCGTGCCGCGACTGCGGTGTGCTGAGCAAAGTGATCATCGAGGCCGCGCTGCTGACCGACGACGAGAAGGTGACGGCCTGCACCATCGCGAAAGCGGCCGGCGCCGATTACGTGAAGACATCGACCGGCTTTGGCCCTGGCGGCGCGACGGCGGCCGATGTCGCGTTGATGCGCCGTGTCGTTGGTGACGAGATGGGCGTCAAAGCCGCGGGCGGAGTTCGCGATCTGGAGAGCGTGAAGGCGATGATCGCGGCGGGCGCGACGCGCGTCGGCGCGAGCGCCGGCGTCAAGATCGTGCAGCAAGCGCGCGGCGAGACGCCGCGCGCCGCCGGCACGGCCGGCTATTGAGCTGACCTATCGTTGAGCTGTTATCGGCCCGGAGCGAGCCGCTCCAGCCCGATTTCCCCTGTTTGCACTCCCAGGATGTAGGGTCCAACCGTGCGACTGACGCGCAAGTCGACGCGCCGATAGCGTCGATGCGTGGGTCGGCGCGGGAGTGGCAGCACGGGCCGACGCCACGCGTCGGCGTCGGCGAGCACGACGTCGGCCAGCCAGCGATCGTCGACGCTGACCTGCACGCTCACCGGCGTGCCGTCGGGGCCGGGAAACAGCGCGCGCAAGGGCAGCGTCATCGCGGTCGCGTCACTTGGAACGAAGAAGCTGGCACGGCCCGTCGTCCATCGAAACCTCGTGCCGGGCGGGTCTTCCTCCCAGTCGCGAAACCCGGAAGTCACGTCCGCAATCCACGGCGGATCGTACAGGTACGCGGCCGCGCCGAGCAGAAGCGCAACCAACGCCAGCGCGCCGGACAAACGGGCGCGTGTCATGGGAAGCGCAAGAACAGCGCGCGATATTGCGTCCACGTCGTGTTGGCGATCGGGAGAATCCCTTGCCAGTACTGAACCATCTGAACGAGTGAAAGCGCCACGGCGAACGCAGTGCCACCGGCCACAACGCGGACGCGCCTCGGGTGTTCAGCGGTCCAGGCGAAGAACGCCGCGAGAAAAACGGCGATCAGGCCGAACGCGTCCGTAAAACCGCGGTGACCGTAGCTGCCGCCGAACTGCCAGTCGGTCCAGCTCGCGATGAGGTAGGTGTCGATCGCCAGAACGATTGCGGCAGGCACGATGAGATGGCGTGCCCATTCGCGCGCAAGGGCCATCCCCGCGACGGCGAGAAGCAACACCGGCGACCAGAAGAACACCCCTTTCTGCGTGCTGAACAGCACACCCATCAGGTGCGGCGAACGAAACGTAAACCCCACGTCCAGTCCGCCGTACGGAAAGACCAGCCAGGATCCGGTCGCCTGCCTGTACATCGCCAATTGTGGAAGAACGCCGATGATGGCGACGCCGGTCATCATCGCCACCGAAGTACGGCGTTGCCACAACTGGACGGTGCGAGATCGGAGGTCGCTCCAGGCTGTGACGCCGTAGAGAGGAAGGATCATCAGGAAGATCGCATTCGCGTGACGCGCCAGGCCGATGAGCGCCGCCGTCACACCCAATCCCCACGTACACGCGAGCGTCGGCGCCGTCCACCAGCGCTCGGTCAGCTCGACGAACACGCAGATCAAGAAAAACGAGTACACGTGACTGAAGGTGCTGTCGAACACACCGTAGTGAAACAGATTGGTTCCCCACGTGATTGTGACGAGCGTGGCCAGGACGACCGCGTGGCTGAAGTGACGGGTCAACGTCCGGCGGAGCACCGCCAGGCCGGCCAGAAAATACGCCAGGCCGGCGAGGCCGGCTGCGTGTTGGTAATACAGCGAAAAGCCGTCCGGCGGCAGGTTCGACCAGCGTGTCAGCGCATGCCCGGCGGCAAACCCCGGCGTCATGAGGATCGCCGTCCCAATCGGGTGTGGGTTGACCCAGTGTCCCGTGCCGGCCCACCGCACGATTGCGGTGAACGATGGATAGGTCCCGCCGTACCAGTCGCGCGCGAGCGCTTCGAGCGTGACGTCCCGATACAGCAGCCACGACGGCAGATAGACGTAGTAGCTGTACCCATCCGAGCGGAGCGGCAAGCGGGCGTCAGGCCGGGTGTAGATGGCCACGTAGCACGCGAACGCGAGCAGGCCGGCGATCGCGACGAAGTGGCGGACTGCCGCCGCGGTCAGTCGCCCGGCTCTCGCGTTAGACACGTCGGTGAATTATCGATCCAATGGAGGAAGCGCGCGACGTCAACGCATAAAAAAAGCATTGCGGCCGTCGTCGGCGGCGCGCCCTATAATCGCCAGGTGCGCCCGTTGCGGAGCTACATTGCGGCTGTCGGGTCGGTCGCGCTCGCGATCGCGGTGCTCGAACTGGTCGGGCACGGCGTGAACGGTGCGAATGCGGCGCAGGTGCTTCTGCTCGTGGTGTTGCTCGATGCGCGGTTCTGCGGCGCCGGACCAGCCATCGTCGCGTCGCTGTCGGCCGCGGCCGGATTTTTGCACTACTTCATCACGCCGGCCGGCTTCGAGTTTGGAGAACCCAGCGACTGGGTGTCGCTGGCGGCCTTCGTCATCATGGCGGTGGTCGGCGGCGAGCTGGCGTCGCGCGCGGAACGGCGCGCGGCCGAGGCGCAGGAAGGCCGGCAGAAAATCGCGCAGCTCTATCAGGAGCTGCAAGCGGCCTTCGATCGCGCCAGCGAGGCCGAGGCGGCGCGGCGGAACGAAGCGCTCAAAGCCGCATTGCTGGATGCGCTGACGCACAACCTCCGGACTCCGCTGACCGCGATCAAGGCCGCGGTCACCGCGATGATCGGCGCGCAAGCCTGGAGGGGCGCGTCGGCGTTGCCGAGCGAAGGGCAGCACGAGTTGCTCGAAGTGATCGACGAAGAATCGGACCGCCTCAACCGGTTCATCGAAGGGCTGTCCACGGCCGGGACGACCGATCCGTCGCAGCCGCCCCATCTGCGCGCCGCTCGCCTCGCCGAGATCATTCGCGCCGGGTTGGCCCGCGCCGAGACCGTCACCCGCAATCATCGCGTCGTCGTGGACGCCGATGGATCGCTGCCGCCACTCTCGGTCGACGCAGCCGCTGTGACCGAAGTGCTGTACATCCTGCTGGACAACGCCAGCAAGTACGCGCCGCCGGGGACGACGATTCAGGTCACCGCGGCGAGCGACAACGAACGGTACGTGCGGATCAGCGTGTCCGATGAAGGCCCTGGCGTTCCTTCGGACTTGCGCGAGCGCGTGTTCGAGAAGTTTTTTCGGGTTCCGGCGCGCGAGCCTCGCGACCCTCGCCGGGGCGGGGTCGGTCTCGGCCTGTCGATTGCGCGGCGGCTGGTGGAGGCCCAGGGGGGCCGGATTTGGATCGACGATCCGCCGTCGGCGCGAGGGGCACGCGTGGTGATGACCCTGCCCGTTTCTCTCGACATCTCTGCCGCGGAGCGATCGGCCGCCCCCGCCATGGCGGCGCGCTGATGGGAGCAGGAGCAATGGCCACGACGAGTACGGCGAGCGCGGACAAATCACGAGTGCTGGTGGTCGACGATGAGCCGCAGATTACGCGCGTGCTCAGAACCGTGCTGACGAGCCAGGGCTACCAGGTGCGAACGGCCGCCGAGGGCGAGTCGGCGCTCTCGAGTTTCAACGACTGGCGGCCGGAGCTGGTCATCACCGACCTGTACATGCCGCACATGGACGGCGTCGAGCTGTGCCGCCGCATCCGCGCGGTGTCGAACGTGCCGATTATCGTGCTCTCGGTAAAAGGCGAGGAGCGCTCCAAGGTCGAAGCACTCGACTCGGGCGCCGACGATTACGTCACCAAGCCGTTCGGAACCGACGAGCTGATGGCGCGGGTGCGCGCCGCGCTCCGCCGCGCGGGCGGCGAAGGCGACATCGGGTCGTTCGAGGCCGGCGACTTCCGCGTCGATCTGGAGGGACGGCGCGTGCACGTCGGCGGAAATGAGGTCCGGCTCACGCCCAAGGAATTCGATCTCTTCGTCTACATGGCGCGCCATCCCAACCGTGTCCTCACGCATCGCGCGTTGCTCGAAGCGGTGTGGGGCGAGGCGTCGCAAGAGCAGCCCGAGTACCTGCGCGTGTTCATGGGGCAGTTGCGAAAGAAATTGGAGCCTGACCCTTCGACGCCGCGCTACCTCGTCACCGAACCGTGGGTGGGCTACCGGTTCAATCCAAACGGATAGGGATTTGGGATTGGGGAAGTGATACGGGCTCACGGACCATCGATTCGTCCGCCATCTCCTTCGCCTGTGGATTCAGGTCAGCCGCCACGTGCAATGTCCCTCAACGGATTGATCCAGTTCAGTGTAACGCCGCACTGGCTCGCGATCCTACCGCGTCCCTGACGCGTGCCTTGGCGACTGGTAAGGATGCCTTGACACGCCCGTCACCTGGGACGAATCATCCCCTGTAGAAGGAACAAACCGCTCGTGGGAAGCGTCTAGTCCGAGATGACTACCGTGCAGATCGGCGAACCGACTCCTCAGAAGCCGCCGCTCCGGCTGTGGCCCGGCGTCGTCCTCGTGATACTGCAGTGGCTGATTCGGTTTGGCCTCCCTGTCGTCGCGCCCGACGCCATGCCCTTTGGCGTGATTGGGGGAATGGTCGGCGGGTTGGCTGTCGTCGTCTGGTGGGTGTTCTTCAGCCGGGCGCCCTGGTCCGAGCGTTTGGGCGCCGTCGCCCTGATGATCGTCGCGCTGTTCGCGACATCGCGCATCGTCCACGAGTCGATCCGGAACGGAATGATGGGGATGATGTTGGTCATCTCCTCCATCCCGGCCCTGAGCCTCGCCCTCGTCGCGTGGGCGGTGGCCAGCCGTCGCCTCTCTGCCGGACCTCGGCGCGCGGCGATGGTTGCGACGATCCTGCTCGCGTGCGGAGGGTGGACGCTCGTACGGACCGGTGGCATTACCGGCGACGGCAGTTCGGATTTGCACTGGCGGTGGACCGAGACTCCCGAGGAACGGCTCCTGGCACACCCCGGCGACGAGCCCCTCGACTCTGCTCGCGGCGGGCCGAAGGCGCTCCCGCCGGCTCCGGCAGCCGCGGAGACTCCGAAGGAACAGCCCGTGGCCAAAGCCGGCGACGAGCCGGCAGCACCCCCGGCGGCTCCGGCAGCAGCCAAGACGGAACCGTCGGCTCCAGTAGCAGCCAACACGCGCGCCGACTGGCCCGGCTTTCGCGGACCCGGGCGCGACAGCATCATCCGCGGCGTGCGGATCGAGACCGACTGGTCCAAGTCGCCGCCAGTCCAAATGTGGCGCCGGCCGATCGGACCGGGCTGGTCGTCCTTCGCGGTTCGTGGCGACCTCCTCTACACTCAGGAGCAGCGCGGCAGCGACGAGGTCGTCGCCTGTTACAAGGTGAGCACCGGCGAGCCGGTGTGGAGACACCGCGACGCGGTCCGGTTCTGGGAGTCGAACGGCGGCGCCGGTCCGCGCGCGACGCCGACCCTCAGCAACGGTCGCGTCTACACATTTGGCGCGACCGGAATCGTGAACGCGCTCGACGCTCGCGACGGCTCCATCGTCTGGTCGCGCAACGCGGCGTCCGACACCGGCGTGCAGGTGCCTGACTGGGGCTTCTCGAGCTCGCCGCTGGTGGCCGACGACCTCGTCATCGTCGCCGTCTCCGGCGCGCTCGTCGCCTACGACCGCGGCACCGGCGACCGGCGTTGGTTGCGCCCCTCCCACGGCGGGAGCTACAGCTCGCCCCATTTGTTGACGATCGACGGAGTTGCGCAGGTCCTGCTGCTAAGCGGAGCCGGCGCGATCAGCGTCGCGCCGGCCGATGGCACACTGCTCTGGGAGCACAAGTGGCCGGGCGGCAGCATCGTGCAGCCGGCCCTGACCGCGGACGGCGACGTTCTGATCAACAGCATCGACATGGCCGGAGGAGTCGGCACGCGCCGCATCCACGTTGCGCACGGACCCCCTCGACTCGGCTCGGGGCAGGCCGACGGATGGACCGTCGAAGAGCGCTGGACGTCGACCGGGCTCAAGCCCTACTTCAACGACTACGTCGTTCATGATGGCCATGCGTACGGCTTCGACGGCAGCATCCTCGCGTGCATCGACCTCAAGGACGGCAAGCGCAAGTGGAAGGGCGGACGCTACGGCAACGGCCAGCTCGTCCTGTTGTCCGACCAGGACGTGCTGCTGGTGCTGTCGGAGGACGGTGAGCTGGCGCTTGTAAAGGCGGCCCCCGACCAGTTCACGGAACTCGCGCGGTTCCCGGCGCTGGACGGCAAGACCTGGAACCACCCGGTACTGGTCGGCGACGTCCTGCTGGTTCGCAACGGCCAGGAGATGGCCGCGTTCCGGCTGTCCCTCGCGGGCCGCTGACGGGGGTTGCCTTCGCGGCCATCGCGGGTGAGACGACCGAATTCTGGGAGCGCGTTTATGGCTGCCGAAATCTCAAAGAGGGTCTTCACTGTTCGCGCTCCATAGTCCGTCGCGCAGGCGCATCCAGAACTGCATACCAGGAGCCGTCGCTAAACCCTTCGCGACTTGTCGAGAGCGATGCGGAGCCGTTCAGGCCGCGTACGCGCGCTCCGGGTGCTGCTAGGCGAAGTCGTCCTTTCCCTCAACCAAGAACAAGTCGTTCGCTGCTCCTGCCAGTCGAGCCTTGAGGTGCGGCTCATAGGCGGGATCCATGCGGCACGGAACTGCCTCGCTCGGTAGTTGCCATTTCCAAGGTCTCTGCTGTGGCTGGTGGCTACGGGGTCAAGCGCCGCGCGGCCGCAAGAAAGCGGCGTCGGAAGCTTTTGTGTTCGCGTGATCTGACGTTCCCATCAAACTCGACTTCAGTGGGTCGTCGGCGGACGCGTTGCGGCTGCGGACCTGTCAATCAACTGGGTTCTCAGCGCCGCGCGGTCGATTTCCGCTCCCCGCAGGTATACACGCGAAATCCGTCGGGTGTTGGCGATGTTGTCCAGCGGATTCGCGTCAAGCACAAGGAAGTCGGCGTTCTTGCCAGACGCCACCATGCCAAGTTGATCGATCCCGAGGAATTGAGCGGAGTCGCGTGTGGCCGCCGTAATGACCTCCCCCGGGGTCAGCCCGGCCTTCACCATACTCTCCATCTCGATGTGCGTGCTCCAGCCGAGATAGGCCGGTGTCGGGTCGTGTTCAAGTGAAAAGCCTCCGCCCATGTCGGTCCCGAGCACGAACCGCACGCCCGCCGCTTTGAGCCTCTTCAGACTCCGAGGCACGGGGCCGCTCGCCCACGTCTGCGCCGCGTCACCGGGCGTCTTTGCATTCTCCAACGCCTTGATCTCAGCCTGCGTGAACGTCTCGGCAAGGAGCGGATCGTCGAGCCAGTAAGGCCGTGCACCGTAGATTTCGTGGCGCGGTGTCCAGAAGCCGGGCATGACCGGCACGTTCGGATGCGCTTTGAACAGCGCGATGAGCTCATCGTCCACCGGTTCGACGTCTGTCTGTCGCCACGTCGGATGGGCGAACGCGTCGACCCCGGATCGCAGCAAGTGCTTGAAATCCGACAGCGCATGCGTGTGGGCCACAACGCGGAGGTTGTTCCGGTGGGCCTCGGCGATGAGGAATTCAAGAACAGGCCGGGGCATCAGCTCACGCCGGCTGTCCTGCCAGACTTTGATGAAGTCGGCCTTCTTCGCAACCAGCTCCTGAATCTCCGTTCGCACGTCCCCCTCGTTCGTTACCGCGCGAACGGCCTCACGAAGAGGCGAAAAGGGTCCGCCCGTCGGCATGGCCAACCCACCGGCCGAAAGATACATGGCCGCATTGGGGCGCGGATTCGCCCGCAGCTCGTCGCGGAATGGCCAGGCGATCTCTCTGCGATCGGCTCCCATGCTCAGAACCGCTGTGACGCCGTGGTACGCGAGGCGCTGGAGATCCGCGAGAAGGTTCTCGCGCGTGAAGGTCTCTGCCGACGGCGTCAGACCTTTCCAGTACCCCAGGTGGGCGTGGGCTTCGATGATGCCGGGCATCACGGTCTTGCCTGTTAGATCGACCCGAGCGATCCCTTCCGGGGCCTGCACCTGACCGCGTCGGCCGACAGCAGTGAACGTACCGTCCTCCACCACAAACGCGGAATCTTCAATGGGCGCGGTGCCGTCAGCGGTAATCAGCCGCGCGCCCTCGAATAAGATGGCGCTTCGTGCCGCCGCTGGCGGCTGGCTGGTTGGCGGAGCGCCACACGCTGCGACTACACAAATGAGGCCTGACAGAATCGCGATCGACATCCGCCGCATACGTCCTCCAACGGGTGGGCTGATCACCGAAATTCCGAATGGTGGTCAACGCGAAATCGGAAATCCGCGCAATTAGTCCACCATGATGTGTACGCTGGTCTCCCGCCTGGGCATTCTACCCGACTACTTCCGTATAACGCCGATCTGATGATCTTGGAACCGGTTGGGTGATAGAAATACCCTTCGCGACCAGGCAGGAGTAATCCGAGTTTTCGCGCCCATTTCGCGCTACAATCCGGCCCACTTGCCACCCCTGACCCTGACACCTGGCACGCGCCTCGGTCCCTACGAAGTCGTCGCGCTCATCGGCGCGGGCGGGATGGGGGAAGTCTACCGTGCCCGCGACACGAAGCTGAATCGGGATGTCGCGATCAAGGTGCTGCCAGATCTGTTCGCCGCCGATCCGGAGCGACTCGCGCGCCTCCAGCGCGAAGCGCAGGTGCTGGCCGCGCTCAACCATCCGAATATCGCACACATTTACGGCCTGGAAGAGGCGAATGGCATCCGCGCGCTCGTGATGGAGCTGGTCGAAGGCCCCACCCTGGCAGATCGGATCGGCCACGGGCCGATCCCCGTGGCCGAGACGCTGCCGATTGCGAAGCAGATCGCCGACGCGCTCGAAGCGGCGCACGAGCTGGGCGTCACGCATCGCGATCTCAAGCCCGCGAACATCAAGGTGCGCGAGGACGGCATGGTGAAGGTGCTGGACTTCGGCCTCGCGAAACTCGCCGCCCCGGAGGCGAGCGGGGCCGGGGCGGTGGCGTTGTCCCAATCCCCGACCTTGACGAGGCCGGCGGCGACGTTGGCAGGCGTGATCCTGGGGACCGCCGCGTACATGAGTCCCGAGCAGGCGCGCGGCAAGCTGGTCGACAAACGCACCGACATCTGGGCGTTTGGTTGCGTGCTGTACGAGATGCTGACAGGTCGCCGTGCATTCGAGGGCGACGAGATCAGCGATGTCCTCGCCCGGATCATCGAGCGTGAGCCGGACTTCG
>JAHFUO010000156.1 GCA_023265015.1 Acidobacteriota bacterium
GATCGTGTGTCTTCTAGCGGTTGCCGTGTTGTCCGCGCCGCAGGGCAAGCAGACCTTCACCGGCACCATTACGGACGACGAGTGCGGCAGAGCCGATCATTCACGGATGCGAATGGGGCCTACGGACGCCGCGTGCGTCCGGGCCTGCATCAGCGCCCACAGCGCCTCGTACGTGCTCTATGACGGCAAGGACGTCTACGAGTTGAGCGATCAGCAGAAGCCGGGAGAGTTTGCGGGACAGCGAGTTCGAATCACGGGCGCTCTGGACAGCAAGACCAAGACGATCCAGGTGGACTCGATTGCCGCGGCAAGATGAGCCGTGTATCTGGCAGGCACTCTGCAATTGGCAGTTGGTGGCCTGAGCCCGCAGTCCTTCGTACGCTCGGTTTTAGAGATCGAGAAGCCTCGCTTCGCCTCAGAAAATCAACCGCACCCCGAACTGACACCGCCTGGGGCTGTCGGCCGAGACGACCTGGCCGAATGTCGGCGAGTCGAAGAACGCGTCCGGCAGATGAAAGTTCGCGCGGTTGAAGAGATTAAACGCCTCGGCGCGAAGCTGGAGACGCGCCTCGCTGCGGCCGAGCGACTCAAGTGCACATTCCGCTCCAATCGCGGCGACTCTCGAGCGCTGGCTCGGCAGTGCCCGGGCCCTTCGCTCGCGGTCTCCACCAACCATGAGGACCTTCTCAACGAGGGTACTGGGGCTCGCGACTCTCGTTGCACTGTCCCCCGGTGTCGCCGTCGCGGAGGACCGTCTTCTCGTCTCCATCGATGTCACGACTGATTACCGATTTCATGGCGTGAGCTACAGCGACCGCACGCCCACAATCCAGGGAATGCTTCTCTGGGCACTCCCCGACCATTTCTAGGTCGGGGCGTTCGGTTCTGGCGTTGACTTCAAGGATGGCCGTATCCAACTCGCAGGGAGGATCTGCGCGGCTCCCCACCTGCCGCCGTTGAGGAAGAGGCGGCCGAATTTGGCGAAGTCGATCGCCCTGGCGAGCGCGCGCATCATGTGGAGCAACGTGAGCGGGCGGATGTCGCGCGGCAGGCCGTCACGTTCGCGCGTGATCGCAACCTGGAGCGTGAAGCCGTCGTGGAGGAGCGCGCCATTCTGCGCGACGCGCTCCAGCGTTCCCTTGGCGAGGGGCGTGTCGATGACATCAAGGCCGAGGTCAACCGGCGCGTCGAGCGCGGCGAGTTTCTCGGCGTGCAGCATGACTCAAGTGCGCCAGGGCGGTCGTTCACGACGCCGGCAATGATGCAGCTCGAGCAGGAAACGATTAACAGCATGCGGGCCGGCCAGGGCCACCACTCGGAGTTCGTGACGGAGCGTACCCGAAGAGCCATCGCCCGCGACTGCGACCACCTCAATCAAAGCCAGCGCACCGCGGTGGATGAGATTCTCGCCAGCCGCGACCAGGTCACAGCGCTCGAAGGCGGCGCCGGCACGGGCAAGACGACGGCGCTCGCGGCGGTTCGCGATGCTGCCGAACGCGAAGGCTACCGCGTCGAAGGCTTCGCGCCGACGTCGCGCGCGGCGCACAAGCTCGCCGAGGCCGGCATCGAATCGAGCACGCTGCAGCGACATCTGGCGCCCGGCGAATCAGGAGGATCGGCCCTGGATCAGAAGCACCTGTACGTCCTAGATGAATCCAGTCTCGCGAGCACGAAGCAGATGCACACGTTCCTGCAGCGCCTTGGACCGGAGGATCGGGTACTGCTCGTCGGCGACGTTCGCCAGCACGAGGCCCTCGATGCGGGTCGGCCCTATCACCAGCTCCAGGAGGCGGGAATCCGCAGCGCGCATCTGGGCGAAATCGTGCGGCAGCGCGATCCGGAATTGAAGGCCGTCGTCGAACAGCTGTCACGCGGCGAGGTCCACAGTGGGGTCGAGTGTCTGGACCGACAAGGTCGGGTGCACGAAATCGGCCCACGCGCAGCGCGCCTGGACGCCATCGCGAACGAATACGTCAAGGATCCGCGTGCAACACTCGTCGTGTCGCCGGACAACCAATCGCGCAGAGATCTCAACGCCGTCATTCATCGCGCGACGCAGCGCGAGGGCCACGTCAGTCGCGACGAGCATCAGACGACCGTGCTCTCGCCGCGCCAGGAGATCACCGGGACGGATCGGCAATGCGCGGCAGGCTATGAGGAAGGCGATGTCGTGCGTTACAGCCGCGGCAGCAAGACCCTGGGTATCGAACCGGGGGACTACGCGCGCGTCGAACGGGTGGACGCGCACGCCAATCAGATCACGGTGAAAACCGATGACGACCGAACTCTGAGCTACGACCCACGACGGCTGCAAGGTGTGACGCTGTATCGGGAAACCGAGCGTGCCTTCGCTGCGGGCGACCGTGTGCAGATGACCGCTCCCGATCGCGAGCGTGGCGTCCCGAACCGGGAGCTCGGCAGCGTCGAGCGCGTCGACACGAACGGGCGCATGGAGGTGCGGTGGGATTCCGGCCGGACGTCGTCGTTCCCGCCTAGCGAGCGCCGCCACGTGGACTACGGGTACGCCGTCACGAGTCACAGCAGCAAGGGGAAACTGCCGGCCGTGTGCTCGTGCATGTCGAAACCGACCGCGCGAGCGAGAAGCTCGTCAACCAGCGGCTGGCCTATGTGGCGGTCTCGCGCGGGCAGTATGACGCGCGCATCTACACCGACGACAAGATCAAGCTCGTGGATGCGCTCGATCGCGATGTGTCACATCGATCGGCGTTGGAAAGAGTACCTCCAACATCCGGGCCGATCCAGAGTCGCGAGAGTTCCCGCAGCGAATCGATCGGTCACACGATGGCCGTCGGCTCCTGATGAGACCACGGGGCTCAGCGGTGTCAAGGGTGCCCTTCGGCGGCTTTGCCGCCCTTGACACCGCTTCCGCGCCGTGCGTGGTCTTGCTCCTTACTGACGGCCAGCCTGCTATCCCCTTGGGATTCCTTCCTCTTGCGGCAGCACGAACGCAGCTTCGCCCTGACACGAAACGTGTCGTGGTGGTCGACGCGGAATCACAACGCGGGCACGTACCGTCGTGGCGATGCGGGTAACCGCGGTTGCGCGGCGCTCGGTTCGGTGGATCGCGGAGTGACGCCGCAAACGCCGGCCGGAGATGGCGCTTCCGCTCGAACCGGTCCGAAGCCGCCGCAACGGCGGTTGTCATCGGTTGCGACCGCGCTGACGCGCGTGCGCGATTCACGCCCGATTCATCGGTCTCGTAGGGTGGCACGGGCCACGCCTTCGTTCGCCGCGTGGCGCCGCCATCGACCACCTACGCGCCGGGCGATCCCACGTCCACCGTCCTGTACGGGATCGTCCGAGACCATTTCGAGACTTTCCGCGCGCAGGCGTCGTCGTTGCGCGACGGCGAGGGCCTCCCGCGCTTCGTGGAGCAGGAGTTTCGCGACTTCCTCCGCTGCGGCTGTCTGGCCGGCGGCTTCGCGCGCTTTCGCTGCGCGCCCTGCGGCCTCGATCGACTCGTCGCCTTCTCGTGCAAGGGCCGCGGCTTCTGTCCGCGGTGCGGCGGTCGCCGCATGGCGGAACGCGCAGCGCATCTCACCGATCATGTCTTCCCGGATGTGCCGGTTCGTCAGTGGGTGTTGAGCCTGCCGCATCGGTTGCGGTATTTGCTGGCGTGGGATCACGACCTGTGCCGAGCGGTCAGCGGCGTCTTCATGCGGACGGTGCTGGGGTTCCTCCGGCGTCGCGCCCGGCGCGATGGCGTTGCCGATGGTCGCAGCGGCGCCGTTGTCATCGTGCAGCGTTTCGGTGGCGCGCTCAATCTCAACGTCCACCTGCATGCGCTCGTGCTGGACGGCGTGTTCACCAACGACGAGGACGGGGTGCGGTTCGATCCAGTCGGGCGGCTCACGCGCGAGGAGGTGGCGGAGGTGGTGACGGTCGTCGCCCGGCGGGTCGCGTGTCTGCTCGAGCGGCGCGGGCTCGCAGGCGACGCCGACAGTGGCGAGGCGCCGGATGTCTGGTCGGCCGAGGCACCGGTG
>JAHFUO010000008.1:0-9628 GCA_023265015.1 Acidobacteriota bacterium
GATAAGTCGCACATGCTGAAGAGGTAGTGCCCACCGCGACCGGGCGCCGATACAGGCGCGGTAATTGCTGGGTTCTTCAGTCCACGGAGGACCCAGATGACCCCTCAGGAGACCTTCACTGCCCGCCTCCGGCGTCACCGCGAGCGAAGCCGGGTCTCTCTCGATGAGATCGTCAGTGAAACGCGCATCAAGCGCGAGCAGCTCGAAGCGTTCGAGCGCGGCGACTTGAGCGTGTGGCCGCGCGGCATCTACGCGCGCGCCTGGGTGCGCGGGTACGCGAGCGTCATCGGTCTCGACCCGATCGACACGGTCGAGGAATTCTGCAAGCTGTTTCCACAGGGCGATCGGCGGGCCGAGGGAACGTTCCGCGATTTCGCGGCGATCATCGCGCATCCGTCGACCTACCAGGACGAATTCGAGCAGGCCGCCGAGGGCGATCGCCGCCGCGGCGCGCCGAAAATGAACGTCATCACCAGGCCGACCTGGCGCGACTACCTGCTGCGCCTGGTGCGCGCCAACTAGCACAGCTTTCAGTTCCCAGCAGCCAGTTTTCAGCTCGATTCCACGCAGAACACGACTGGGAACCGACTACCGGCAACTGACAACCGATCGAGCACCACTCAGGGCAGCCGTCCAGCCCCAGCCCGCGTAGCAGCGGGATCCTGCCACTCCCAGCGCCGATTGAACCCGATTCCGTCTACGCCCTGAGCCCACTTGGGTTGACAAGGCGCAACGGGGCCCGACCCGGCCACGCAGACGCTCGGATCGAAGCTCCAGGCGGGGCCCCCACCGCGCACGCTTGCGCGGTGGGGTGCGAGTCCCGTCGCGGATTGTCAACCCAAGTGAGCTCCGGGATTCGGAAACAGGCGGCTCTTGGGTCGCGCACAGGGGAGGAGGGTTGATCCGACCGATATGGTCGGGTTAGACTGCCTGCGACTGAATCTCATTATCGGGAACCCATTGCCATGCTACAGGCCTTCGTCATCACGCTCCGGGAAGGGCTCGAAGCCTTTCTCATCGTCGCCATCAGCCTTGCGTACCTGCGGAAATCGGGTCGCCGGGAGCTGACGACGGCGGTCCACACGGGCATCCTGGCGGCGCTCGCCATCAGCGCAGTCGGCGGGTACCTTCTTTACAACGCGTCGAACCAGGAGTGGCTCGAAGGGCCGCTCGCGACGTTGGCGGCCATCTTGGTCACGTGGATGATCGTTCACATGTGGCGCGCCGGACGTCAGATGAAGGGGGACATCGAGGGGCGCCTTGCTTCATCCGGCGCCAAGGCCGGTGCCGGCGCGTTTGTCGGGGTCTTCCTGTTCACCGTGCTGATGGTCTCGCGTGAAGGCATGGAGACGGCGCTGCTGCTGCTGCAGCTCAAGGAGACGCTGCACCTCGTGCTGGGCGCGGCGCTCGGCCTGTGCGGCGCCGCCGGCGTGGCGGCGCTCTGGTCGCGCTACGGCCACCGCGTGAACCTGGGGCTGTTCTTTCAGGTGACAGCGATATTTCTCTTCGTCTTCGTCGTGCAACTCCTGATCTCGGGTGTCCACGAGATGTCCGAGCAGAACATGCTGCCGTACAGCGCGCCGATTCACGACGCGACCGAGGCGTGGGGTCCGGACAGCGCATTCGGTCACGCACTGACCTATATGCTCGTCCTGCTTCCCGCCGGATGGCTTGCGTTGAAGGGGTTGTTCGGCCCGAGCAAGTCGAGGCCGGGACCGCCCGTCCAGACCGCCGCCGCGCGCTGACGCCGGTCATGGGCGACGCGAAGCCGCCGTTGGTCGCCACCCTCGATTGGTCCGGCGAGCTTCGGTTCGACGCGAAGAGCGGCGCGAACACGGCGGTCGTGGATGGCGACAGCAGGACCGGTCCGTCGCCGACGCAGCACGCGGCCTTCGGGCTTGCCGGCTGCATGGCGGCCGACGTCGTCGACATCATCCACAAAGGCCGGCACCCGCTGCGCGCGCTTCGCGTGACCTTTACCGGCGAGCGCGCTGAGAATCCTCCCCGTCGATTCGTCCGCATCGCCCTTCGGTTCCAGCTCGAGGGCGCCGTGCCTTCCGAAGCGGTCGAACGGGCGATTGCCCTCTCCCGCGAAAAGTACTGCTCGGTGTGGCACTCGCTCCGCCAGGACATCGAGCTCACGACCACGTTCGACATCCACCCATGAACAGGCGCGGGTATCTCGACTGGCTGCGCGGCATCTCCGTGCTGATCATGATCGAGGCCCACACGCTCGACGCGTGGACGCGCCTGGCTGACCGGAAGAGCGCCCTCTACGGATGGGCGATGATCGTTGCCGGGTTCGCCGCGCCGAGTTTTCTCTTTCTTGCGGGCGTCGCGCTGGCGCTTGGCGCCGGGTCGCGGCTGCGCAGGGGCCGCACGGACGCGGAGGCCGCGGCGCTCGCGCGGCGGCGCGGGCTGCAGATTTTCGGCCTCGCGTTTCTCTTCCGCCTCCAGTCCTGGGTCATCAGCGGCGGCGATCCGGCGCAGGCGCTGCTCAAGGTCGACATCCTCAACGTCATGGGGCTGTCGATGCTGGCCGCCGCGATCCTGTGGAGTCTCGGACGCAGACGCTGGGATCGTGCGGCATGGATGATTGCCGGCACGGTCGTCGTGGCGATGCTGACGCCGATCGTCCGCGCCACGCCGCTGCTCTCGCTGCTTCCGGGTCCGATCGAGTGGTACCTTCGGCCGATTCCTGGCCGGGGGACCTTCACGCTGTTTCCGTGGGCCGCCTTTCTGCCGGCCGGCGGTGCAGTCGGGCTCTGGCTGGACGGGACGCGAACGCCATCGGAGGAACGGCGCGTGAACCTCGCGCTTGCTGCGACTGGCCTTGTGCTGGCAGTCAGCGCGTACGCGGCGTCGTTCCTTCCGCCAATCTACGCGCAGACGAGCTTCTGGACCACCTCGCCGACCTTCTTCTTTCTTCGACTCGGGATCCTGGTCGCGTCGTTGCCGCTGGCGTACGCGTGGAACGCGCTCTGGCCCGGGCGATCAGTGCTGCAGGAGCTCGGACGCGCGTCGCTCTTCGTGTACTGGATTCACGTGGAGCTCGTCTACGGGGTGCTCAGCGGGCCCGTGCACAAACGCCTCCCGCTGGACGCGGCTCTCGTTGCCTTCGCGTTGTTCAGCGTCGCAATGTTCGGGGCTGCGAAATTCAGGGACCGTATCGTCGAGTGGTGGAACACCGGGCGCCTGCAGCCCTCAGGTGCTCTCTAAGAAGAAGCAACCACGATGACGCGAAGGACGCCTTCGTGACCTTCGTCCCTTCGTGGTTTGAATTCTAGAACGCGACCATGTAGGTCATTTTCGCTATGAGCGAGCGATCCTGCATGAGGCCGGTGTGCTCGTCGCGATGCTCGTTGTAGACGAAGAAAAAGTCGCTGAGCGGGCGGTGAATGATGTTGAACCGGATGTTGGAGCTCAGTTGATGCGAATCCGTGCTGTACTGCAACAGCGCATTCAGGAACACCTTCGTGCTGAAGTTGTAGTTCATGCGCGCTGTCGCAAGCGTTGATACGTACGAGATCGTCGGCAGCGAGATGTCATTCAGCTGCATCGTCAGCGACGCGTTCAGCTTCTCGTTCGGGCGGAACGCCGGGCCCCAGGCGTAGCTGCGCTTGTAGCCGTCGTAAAACTTTCCGATCGTGTATCGGCCCCCCGAGGACAGACGCGCCGCCTCGTTGGCCCTGTAGGTGAGGAAGTACTCGGTGTACTCGTACTGTCCGGTCCCGATTCGCACGCCGCGGGAGCTGTTCAGCGCGAACGGAGAGCGGATGACCTCGACGTTGGTGTTCGCTCCGGGTTCCAGGAAGGAGCCGTTCGCGAAGTTGAGCGAAAAGTGGAAGTCCTGCTGCCGCTGGTCGAGCGCGTGTCCATCGAGCCGGTTGAACTGCACCAGGACCCAGTGCGGCCCGAGCTCGCGGATGGCGCGCGGAAGCCACTTCGGCCGAAGTGTCCGGTTGATCTGCGCGTTCAGCTCGCTGACACCGAGCCGCGGAATGAATCCGAGCTCGTCGTGGAATCGATCGCCGACCGTCGTGAACCTGAGATTCGTCCGCCACTGCCGGTTCCGGTAGTCGAGGCTGGCGCGCGACGTCAATTCGTTGCCCCTCGAGGCAATCGCGTTCACGGGCGAGAAGGTCTTCGCCGCGAAGCCGTTCAACTGCAGGTTGCCGAAGCGGAAGTTCGCATCCATACCGGCGAGACGGTTGAACCCCGGCCCGCTCACTTCCTTGTCCAGCAACACCGCGCCGATGTCGGAGTTGGCAAGCACGTCGCGACGCAACCGCAGCGCGCTGAAATTGGTCGCCGGCACACCCTGGTCTTCTCGCTGCTGAATGTTCAGCACGCCAATCGAATAGGCGCCCTGCCGCCCGCTCAGGCGGGTACCGCCAAGAATCGGAAGCGCCTGGCCGCCGTCGGACAGTCCGACGCGGCGCGTGAAGAACAACCGCATGTCCTGGACCTGATTCGTGCGGCCGGCTGCAAAGTTGCCTCCGCCCCCGAAGCCGCCACCTTCGCTACCGAACGCGAAGATGCCCTGGTTCTCCAGGAAGAAATCGCGCTTCTCCGGAAAGAACAGGTTGAATCGCGTCAGGTTGACCTGCTGCTCGTCCGCTTCAACCTGGGAGAAATCCGTGTTCACGGTGAAGTCCCAGATGAGGCCGGTGGTGACGCCGTATTTCACGTCGACGCCGCCCTGGAAGTCGCCCGCCATCGGTTTCGTCGTGACGCGGCTGCCGCTCGTCAGCGCGTACGGCTTCACCCGGATGTTCTTGCCGGCGTGCAGGCCGCGCATGCCCTCGAGCGTTCCGGCCAGCGACACGCGCTGCGCCTCGTAAATCCGCGGCAGCGGCGACCAGTAGCTGTCTTCGTTCAAGCGTCGCAGCTTTCGCTCGAAGTTGACCCCCCAGACCTGCGGATCCCCGTCGGTGAACTTCAGCGTGCGGAACGGAATCCAGATCTCCGCAAACCATCCCGTCTCGGTGATCCGCGTCTTCACGTCCCAGATGCCATCCCAGTTCTGGTTGTTGTCGCGCCCCTCGTTGGCCATCTGCGCGTCCCACTTCGCCCCGGCGGGATTGGTCGCGAACTGGTAGCCATTGCGGCCGTCATGGAAGGTGTCGAGGACGATGCGGAAGCCATCGCTGCCGCCTACTTGATAATCCTTCTTCAGGTCGCTGACGATGATCTTCGACGGCTCCGCGTCTTTCGCCCAGACCCCAAAGAACAGTGCGTCGTCGTTATACAAGACGCGGACTTCGGTGTCGTACGTCGCAGGCGACCCTTCGCGCGGATCGTTCTGGATGAAACCGTTCGCGACCGGCGCCTCGCTCCACGCGGGCTCGTCGAGCGCGCCATCCAGCGTGATGTTTCCGCTGGCGCGAACCGCATTCAATCTCCTCTCGAGATGAATGGTGTCGTAGTTGATAGTGGACGCGGGCAGTGCCGGCGCGTTGCGGGGGGCACCAGTGGGCCTTGCCCCGGTGACCGGTATCGTGGCCGACCCGGTGGCGGGACTTTGCGCCAGGCTGGGAACGGCTGAAAACAGAACGATAGCGAAGCCGTAGAGTGCGAAGACGTTTTTCATGCGAAGCGGGGATTATAACCTGTTAAGTCTATGCAGAGTAAGGAGGTTTGCCGCTCAAAGGGCGATAGGATAGCAAAAAGAAGTGCAGAAAATCATTGAGATTCGCGTGGTCAGACGACTACAATTCGCCACTTTCTCAGACCGGTCGGTCCCGGTTCGGAGGGCAATCCCGAATGATCAACGTCGCTGCGATTCGGATGCAGCAGTTTGGCGTGCAGTTCTACCAGGCGTCGCTGACAGCCAGTGATATCGACAAGCTCGTTCGCTTCGAGGTGCTCAGCTACGGCGAATCAGGGCAGCCCCCGGTTCGCGGCGGCAAGAAGAAGGTGCCATCGAAGGTGAACTGGGACCTGCTGGAGCGGCGCATCGCCTCGAGCGAGAAAGCCTACCAGCGTCAGATCATCAGGCGAAAGATCGACGAACTGGTCCAGTACTACGAGCAATGCCGTCAGGCGAAGGACCTGCCGTCGATTCCGGGCGCCGTGATCATCTCGTGCGACGAGAAGCTCACGTTCGAGCCGGTTGAACCGGGTGAATCGGTTGGCCGCCTCAAGGTCCCGGAGCGCGAGGGCATCCTGCGCGCGATCGACGGCCAGCATCGGCTGCTGGCGCTCCACGCGGACATCGACAACATCCGCGAAGAGTACTTCACGGTGCCGGCGATCATCTTCGACCGCGTGCCTGAAGATCACATCGTCCAGATGTTCGTCACGATCAACGCCAAGCACACGCGGCTGAACCCCTCGCACCTCGTCAGCCTGTCCGGCCGTCAGCTGTACCGCGACGATTCACTGGCTGCGGCGCACGACGTGGTGCGGGCGCTGAACGACAAGGACGATTCGCCGCTTCGCGGCGAAATCAAGCTGCTGGGCGTCGGGCGCGGCCGTGTCGCGCAGGCGCCGCTCGCGCAGGAGTTGAAGAAGCTGTTCGCGAGCGAAGCCTTCGGGGGCCCGCGCAAGGCGGCCGATTTCCGCGAAGACTCGAAGCGGTTCTTCGTGAACTACTTCAAGCAGATCTCGATGGTGTTCGGCGCCGCGTGGGCCGGCCGCAAGTACAGCATCAAGGCGGCGACCGCACTGCGCGCGTTCATCAGGATCGCGCCCGACGTCGTGCGGCGCCTCGACCAGGAGCACGCGGATCGCGGCGACTATCGCGCCATCGGACGAGTGATTGCGCCGTGGGGCCGCCGCATCGGTGATCTGCGATTCGAGACCGAAGGCGCGTGGAAACGGAGCGGCACGACCGTCGAGTCGCTGGCGCGTGAGTTGAAGCTGGCGTTGGAGTATCCGGAAGGCGCCGGGGTCTGAAAAAACCGGATGGGGCGCCTTTTTAGGGGCGCCCCGTCCCGGCAGTGTCGACCTGGCTCCCCCCAGCATTTACGGCGCCTTGCCGTAAACCACAGGCCGACGGCCCGCAGAGGGCAACGGCCGTGCCGCACGATTTCCCTAGGAAAACCTCATTTCCGGCTCCGGCCACCTGTCAAGAATGTGGGAGGAATTACAAGGGTGTTCGCCGTCCACACCATGCGCATCGATCTCAATGCTGACGTGGGCGAGTCCTGTGGGCACGACCCCGCGCTGATGCCGCACATCACCTCGGCCAATGTCGCATGCGGAGCCCACGCGGGTGATCCCGGCGTCATGCGCGACACCGTGATCCTCGCCCGCGAGCATGGCGTCGCAGTCGGCGCGCATCCCGGATTCCCGGATCGCGAGGGCTTCGGCCGCCGCGATCTCCACCTGTCCCCGCCGGCGATCGAGCGCGTCGTTGTCGACCAGGTTGCCGCGCTCGCGGCGATCGCAGCCGCGGCCGGGGTCCGGCTGCAACACGTGAAGCCGCACGGCGCCCTGTTCAACCTCGCCGTGCGCGATCGCGCCGTGGCTGACGCGATCGCACGCGCGGTTGCCTCGCTCGATCCCTCGCTGATCCTGTTTGGCCTTCCCGCGTCCCAGCTGATTGCCGCGGGCGACGCGGCGGGCCTCCGCACGGCGCGCGAGGCGTTCGCCGATCGCGCGTATCGAGCCGACGGATTGCTCGTGCCGCGAACCGAGGCAGGCGCGGTGATCGACGACGCCGCACACGTGCTGGCGCGCGTCGTGGCGATGGTGCGCGACCGAGCCGTGACTGCCATCGACGGAGCGCGCGTGCCGATCGACTTCGACACGATCTGCGTGCACGGCGATACGCCGGGAGCGGCGGCGCTGGCGGCGCGCATCCGCGCCGCGCTCATCGCGAGCGGGATACAAGTGAAATCGCTCTCGACACCGTAGGCCGGGTCCTTTTGGACCCGGCGTGGCGTTCCGGATCCGGCGGGTCCGAAAGGACCCGCCCTACTTGCGTTCGGCGGCGAGCGCGCGCCGCAGCACTTTCCCCACCATCGTCTTTGGAAGCTCGGTTCTGAACTCGAAATGCGCCGGCACCTTGTACGGCGCGAGACGTTCGCGGCAGAACGCCTTCAGCTCGTCGGCGGACGCGCTCGTGCCCGGCGCGAGCACGATCCATGCGTGCGCCACTTCGCCCTTGGCGGCGTCGGGCACGCCTGCAACTCCGGCTTCCAGTACGGCCGGGTGGGACGTCAGGATCTCTTCGATCTCGCGCGGCCACACCTGGTACCCGCTCGTCTTGAGCATGTCCTTCTTGCGATCGATGATGAAGATGAAGCCGTCGTCGTCCATGCGGGCGAGATCGCCGGTATGCACCCACGGGCCGCCGGGCCCGTGCGAGCGAAGCGTCTCCGCCGTTTCCGCGGGGTTATTCCAGTACTCGGCCATGTGCTGCGGAGCACGGAGCAGCATCTCGCCGACTTCGCCCGTCGGCATCTCGCGCTCCGCATCGTCGGCATCGACGATGCGCACCTCGACGTCCGGCAGCGGCATCCCGATCGAGCCAAGCTTGTTCGTCCCGTGCACCGGGTTCACGCAGCACGCCATCATCCCCTCGGTGAGCGAGTAGCCCTCGACGAGACGCGCGCCCGTCAGCTCCTCGAACTCGCGCTTCGTGTCTCCCATCAGCGCGGCGGAGCCGGAGAAGCACAGCTTGATTGAGCTGAGGTCCACTTTCCCGGCGCGCACGTCGGGGTGACGGAGGATCGCGGTGTACAGCGTTGGCACACCGTTGAAGAACGCCGGCCTCACCTGGCGGATCGTCTTCAGCAGGTCGTCGATGTCCCGCGGGTTCGGCACGAGCGAAAGCGGATTGGGTCCGATGAACGCCAGCGGCTGCACGCCGACGTTGGCGTAGACGTGAAAGAGCGGCAGGGGAAGCATGATCACGTCGACCCACGGCCGCTTCGCCGACTTCGTCCACTCGTACAACTGCATTCCAGCGATGACATAGTGGCGATGCAGGCCGACGACACCTTTCGGCGTGCCGGTGGTGCCACCGCTGGAAAGGATGACGGCACGATCGTCAGGGCCGACGGTTGCAGGTGGCGGCGTCGCGCCGCGATGGCGACCAAGCAGATCCTGGAACCAGGGATCGCCGTGAGCGATCGAGATGCGATGGCCGTCCTTCTTCTCCTTGAACAGCGTAAACAGGACGCGAAGCACCGGCGGCAGGTATTCCTTGATGGACGTCGCAATCACGCGGCGTACGCGCGTCCGGACCTGGATCTCTTTCAGACGGCCGTAGAAGGGCGTCAGCGCGACGACCGTTTCCGCGCCCGTGGCACCGAGTGTCGCTTCGAGCTCGCGCTCGGTGTAGGTGGGATTCACCGGAACGACGACGGCGCCGATCTTCCACGCGGCGAATTCCGCAACAAGGAACTGGGGGCAGTTCGGCAGCACGAGCGCCACGCGATCGCCGCGTCGCACGCCCATGTCGGCCAGCGCCGTCGCCAGCGCATCGCTTTCGTCGTTCAGTTGCGAATACGAAACAGCAGAGCCCTTGAAGAGCAGCGCCGGCTTCGAGCCGTGATCCCGCGCGAGGGGGGCGAGGTAGTCGAGCAGCGTCTTGTCGGGGTAGGGCTGGAGCGAGCGCGCGACGTCCGCGTCGTAGTGCGCCAGCCAGGGCTTGTCAGCCATGCTGGCCGCCATT
>JAHFUO010000008.1:9728-44257 GCA_023265015.1 Acidobacteriota bacterium
CATCAGGAGCAGCGCCTTTTGCGTGTGCAGCCGGTTCTCCGCCTGGTCGAACACGATCGACCTCGACGAGTCGAGCACGTCGGAGGTCACCTCTTCGCCGCGATGGGCCGGCAGGCAGTGCATGAACAACGCATGGGGCGCGGCAGTGGCCATCAGGGCGGCGTTGACCTGGTACTCGGCAAAAACCTGTTTCCGCCCGGCCGCTTCCTGCTCGCGGCCCATCGACGTCCAGACGTCCGTGTAGATCGCATCGACGCCGGCGACGGCCTCAGGTGGGCTGGCGAACGCGCGGATCTGCGCGCCGTCGCGCGCCCCTCGCATGGCGTCGTTGACCACGCGGTCGGGCAGCTCGAAGCCGCGCGGCGAGGCGACGTTGAGCGAGATGCCACACATCATCGCGGCATGTGCCAGCGACGTGGCGACGTTGTTCCCGTCGCCGACATAGGCGATGCGGCGGCCACGCAGCGCTCCCCACTGCTCGCGCAGCGTCAGCATGTCGGCCAGCGCCTGGCACGGATGCTGCTCGTCGCTGAGCGCGTTGATGACGTGCAGCCGCGGGGCCGCGGCGGCCATCATCGTAACGTTCTCATGCGCGTACGTGCGCACGACGAGGCCATGGACCCAGCGCTCGAGATTGCGGGCGATATCGTCCAGCGGCTCGCGCGAGCCGTCCGCGAATTCGGACGGGACGTGCAGGGTCTCGGCGCCCAGCTCCTTGACGGCGATCTCGAACGTCGATCGCGTTCGCAGCGACGGCTTCTCGAACAGCAGCGCCACGTACCGGCCGGCCAGCGCCGACGCTGTTGGTGCCTGGCGGCCCAGCCGCCGGTCGGCTTTCAGCTGCTGCGCGAAATCCAGCAGGCGCGTGAAATCCGCGGGAGACAGGTCGAGGACGGAAAGGAAGTCCTTCGCGAGCCTCGTGCCCACGCCGCTAGGTTCGGTACTCGCCATTGATCCGGACATATTCGGCGCTCAGGTCGCAGCCCCAGATCGTCGCGGCCGCGTCGCCCGCGCCGAGGTGTACCTCGATGTCGACCGTGTCGCCTTTGAGAATCTCGGCGGCTTTCGGCGCGGCCTCGTCGTGCGGCAGCCCGTTCTCGAACAGCAGGATTCCGCCGAGGTGCACCGTGAGGCGGCCGATGTCGAACACCACGCCCGAGCGTCCCGCCGCCGCGACGATACGTCCCCAATTCGGATCCGCGCCGTGCACCGCCGTCTTCACCAGCGGGGAGTTGGCGATCGTCCGCGCAACCTGCCGCGCATCGTCACCGGTCCGCGCGCGGCGAACCGTGACCGCAATCAGCTTGGTCGCCCCCTCGCCGCCCCGGACGATGCCGAGCGCGAGCTCGCGCGACGCGGCGAGGAAGCCTTCGAGCAGGGCGGGATACCGCTCCTCGTCGATGACGATCCCGCTCGTGCCGGACGCCATCGCGAACAACGAGTCGTTGGTGGAGCACTCGCCGTCGACCGTGATGGCGTTGAACGTGTCGCGCGCCGATTCCCTCAGCGCGCGCTGCAGCAGTGCCGGAGTCACGCGCGCATCGGTCGTCAGGAACCCGAGCATCGTGGCCATGTTCGGCTCGATCATCCCGGAGCCCTTCGCCATCCCACCGACCGCGAACGATCCCCGCGAGGTCTCGACGCGCACGGCGTGTTCCTTCGGGAACGGATCGGTCGTCATGATCGCGCGCGCGGCGTCGCCGGCGTTGCCATGCGCAAGCGACGAGCACGCCTCGTGGATGCCCGGAACCAGCCGATCCATCTGCAGGCCGACACCAATGACACCGGTCGAGGCGACGAGGACCTGTTCGGGCTGGCACCCGAGATCCAAGGCGGTTTCGTCCGCCATCCGGGCCGCGTTCGCCAGGCCGTTCGAGCCCGTGCACGCGTTGGCGCAACCGCTGTTGACGACGATGGCGCATCCCACGCCACCGTTCACCTCGAGATGGCGCTTCGAAACGAGCACCGGCGCGGCCTGGGCCAGGTTGGTGGTGAAGAGCGCCGCCATCGATGCGAATGTATCCACGGCAAGCACGGCGAGGTCGAGCGCGCCCGCCGTGGCCTTGATGCCGCAGTGCACCGCGGCCGCGCGGAATCCGGTGGGAGCCGTGATGCCGCCGCTGAGGGGAGTGATGGTGAAGTGCCGGGTCGACGGCATGACGTCAGCCATGCAGCGCCGCCAGCGGGACGCACGAGTGACGTGCCCGCTCGAGCGTGCGCACGACGGCGTACTGGCCGCACTGACGGAAGTGCCGGCACGCGTGACAGTCGGTCACGATCTTCTCGGGGAGCCAGACATGCGGCACGATCGAGAAACCCAGGTGGACGAAATATCCGGGCGAGTGCGTGAACGCGCACAGCGTGTCGAAGCCGGCCGTTGACGCTCGATGGAGCAGCTCGCCGATCATCCGCCGCCCGGCGCTACGACTGCGCGCCTCGCGGCTGACCACGAGCGAGCGGACTTCGGCCACGGACCGGCTCAGCGGCGCCAGCTCCGCGCACGCCAGCACATCGCTGCCCTGGACGGCGACCACGAAGCGATGCGCGTGAACGACGATCTCGCCAAGCTCGCGCGGCAGCAGGTGCCCTTCGGCGAGGTGCTCCTCGATCAGTCCGTGAATCGCTGCCGCTTCGTCCACGGTTGCGGTGCGGATGGTGATCGACTGGGGATTGGGGATTAGGGATTGGGGATTAAGAACGTTGTTGCCAATCCCCAATCCCTGATCCCGAATCCCTACAGCTGACACCAGCGGCGTCATGCGTGCACCTCCGCTTCGACGGCTGCGAACACGCCATCGAGGATGTCGACCGCGCGATCGAGATCCGCGGCCTCGATCGTCAGCGGGGGAAGCAGACGAACCACCTTTTCATCGGTGCGATTCACCAGCAGGCCGCGGTCGCGGGCGGTGTCGACGATCGGCATGGCGTCGATGGCCAGCTGCAGGCCGCGCATCAGCCCGGCGCCGCGTGCCTCGACGATCACCGGGTGCTTCAGCGCGAGCGTCCGCAGCAGGCGCTCGAAGTGCGCGCCCACGGCCTTCACGTGATCCAGCAGCCCCCTGTCCATCAGCTGCTCGAGGAAGAACGCGGCCGCGCGGCAGGCCAGGAGGTTGCCGCCATAGGTGCTGCCATGGTCGCCCGGTGAAATCGCCTGCGCGACACGCGCGGACACCAATGTCGCCCCCATCGGAACGCCGCTGCCGACCGCCTTGCCCACGCTCACGAGATCCGGCTGAAGGCCGAGCGCCTGGAAGTAGAACGGGTACCCCGTGCGGCCGAGGCCGGTCTGCACTTCGTCGGCGATCAGCAGCGTTCCCGTGCGGGCACATGCGGTGGTGATCGCCTCCGCGAATTCACGCGACATCGGACGAATGCCGCCTTCGCCCTGTATCGGCTCGGCGATGATCGCGGCCGTGCGCTCCGTCATCGCCGCATCGAGCGCCGCCACGTCGCCGGACTCGACGAACGTCACGGGACCAAGGAGCGGTTCGAACGGCGCGCGGTAGTGCTCATCGTGCGTCACCGAGAGCGCGCCGAAGGTGCGCCCGCCGAACCCGCGTTCGATGGCTACGAACCCGGTGCGTGTCCTGACGCCCTGCGTGTACCAGAAGCGCCGGGCGAACTTGAGGCAGCCTTCGACCGCCTCGGCGCCGCTGTTCCCGAAGAACACGCGCGAGAGGCCCGAGAGCTGGGTGAGACGCGCCGCCACCTCGCCCTGGAGCGGGTGGTAATAGAGGTTCGACGTGTGCAGCAGCGTCGCTGCCTGGTCGGCGATGGCCGCCGCGAGACCCGGGTGCGCGTGCCCGAGCGACGCCACGCCGATCCCCGATACGAGATCGAGATACTCGCGCCCCTCGACGTCGTACAGACGCGGGCCGCTGCCGCGCACGAAGGCGATCGGCTGCCGCTTGTACGTCTGCAGAACGTGGCGCGACTCACGCGCCCGGATCTCGTCGAGTGTCGGCTTCATGGCACCACCTGTGTGCATCCCGAGAGCGGCCCCTTTGCCGCCATAAGGGTTTCGAGCGGAACTTCGCGGCCGTTGGCGATAAGGACATCACCAACGCCCTTGCGCAGCGCCTCCCGGCAGGCCTCGAGCTTCGCCACCATCCCCTTGTTCGCCGTGCCCGCCTTGATCATCCGCGCGGCGCCGCGCGAGTCGAGGCGCGCGATCGTCCGGCCCGCCTCGTCCAGGACGCCGGACGTGCCGCCCGCGATCACCAGCCGCCGCGCGCCGAGCGTCGATGCAAGATGCGCAGCGAGCGTATCGGCGTTCACGTTCAGCAGCTGGCCGTCGCGCGTCGCGCCGATGCAGGCCACCACCGGCACGTACCCGCGGCGCAAGAGGTCCATCAGGAGCTGGGGCGATCCGTTGTTGATCGGCGAGCCGACAAGGCCGAGATCGACCTTGGGTCCAGCGACGCTCGCGACCGGCGCCGACCGCTTCAGCGTCGCGACCGACGCATCGGCTCCCGTCAGGCCGACCGGCCGGGCGCCTGCCTTTCGGACGGCCGCCACGAGGCGCGTGTTGATCGCGCCCGCCAGGACCGCAACGACGACGTCGAGCGTGCGCGCGTCGGTGACCCGCAGTCCATCAACCTGCTGTTTCGGGATGCCGGCCGTGGCCAGCGCCGCGTCGATTTCGCGCCCGCCGCCGTGCACGACGACGAGCGAGGTGCGCTGCGCCAGGGCGGCGATGCCGCCGGCGATCCGCTCGAGATCGGCCGGCTGCTCGAGCAGCTCGCCGCCCAGCTTCAGCACGAGCCGCGGCTTCGTCATCAGAGCAGTCCCGTCCGCTCGTCGAGGCCAAGGACGATGTTCAGGTTCTGGACCGCCTGTCCCGCTGCGCCCTTCACCAGGTTGTCGAGCACCACGATCAGCGCGAGCCGGCGGCGGCCCTCGTCCACCTTCCACCCGATGTCGCAGAAGTTCGTGTGCGCCACATGTTTGATCTCCGGCAGCGCGGCGCCCGTCAGCCGCACGAACGCCGCGTCGCGGTACGCCTCTTCCAGCGCATGGGCCACCTGCGCCTCGGTCGTTCCCGGCGCGAGGGTGACGTAGATCGTCTCGAGGATGCCGCGATCGAGCGGCACCAGGTGCGGCACGAACGTGACGTCGCGCTTCAGCTCCTGCTCGATCTCCGCGTTGTGCCGGTGCGAGAACACGGCGTAGGCGGCGACGCTTCCGTGGTTCTCCGAGAAATGGGTCCGGTCGCTTGGCGCCTTGCCGGCGCCCGAGATGCCGGACTTCGCATCGACGATGACCGCGCCGTCGATGAGGCCGGCGGCTTCGAGCGGCTCGAGCGCGAGGAGCGCCGCCGTCGGATAACAGCCCGGGCACGAGACGAGACGCGCGTTCCTGATGGCCGCGGCGTCGTGCTCAGGCAATCCGTACACCGTCCCGGCAGGCAACGCGGTGGTGGCCGGATACCAGCGCTGACGATCCGCGGCGTCCCGGATGCGGAACGCACCGGAGAGATCGATTACGCGGGCGCCGCGCCCGACGAGCGTGGGCGCGAGCTCCGCCGAGGCCGCTTCGGGAAGCGCGAGAAAGACGATGTCGGCGGACGAGACCAGCCGGTCGATGTCGAGCGGGGTCACCGCCTCGTCCCAGATGCGGGCGAGCGCCGGCAGCGGCCGCGGCGTGCTCGTGGCGCCGGACGACATCGCCGCCGTCAATGTGACCGCCGGGTGGCGCGCCAGCAGGCGGACGAGCTCCTGGCCGGCATAGCCGGTCGCGCCCGCGACGGCGACGCGCGTGCGGCGCGCCCCGCCGGCGGCGGAGGATTGGGGGGCGGCGTGCGGGGCGGCGATGGTCATCGTGGTCGATTACAGACAGGAAAGAATATTTATACATTCGGATGCATAAACAGTCAAGGATTCGTGTATGCTGTTTTAGGTTTTGGGTTTTGGGATTTGAATGAAGGCTCGCCGCCAGTCGGTCATTCTCGACGTCATCCAGCGCGCGCCGGTGCGGAGCCAGGAGCAGCTGCGCCGCAGCCTCCGCGCCGCGGGGTTTGACGTCACGCAGGCGACGCTCTCGCGCGACATCCGCGAGCTGGGGCTCATGAAGGGGGGCGCCGACGGCGCCTACCAGCCGCCCGCGCAGCCGGGGCCGAACGGCCACGCCGCGAAGTCGCTCCTGCAGCGCGGGCTCGGCGAGTACCTGATGCGCGTCGACCGCGTCCAGCAGATGCTCGTGCTGCGGACCGGCGCGGGGCAGGCGCAGCTTCTCGGCGTGGCACTCGATCGCGCGCGGCTCCCGGAGATCGTCGGCACAATCGCCGGCGACGACACGATCCTGGTCATCGCGCCCGATGTCCGCCGCGCCCGGGCGCTGGTGAAGCGGCTGGAAGCCATCACCGGAGAGGGACAGACGAGTTGACGGCGCGCGCCGCTCGTAAGGGGAGAATCGTGTTCGCCTGCTCGGGCGGCCCCGGGAATTCCGCGGCGATCCCATGGCTGGCGGCGAAGTTCGGCGCCGAGATCGTCGCCATGACGCTCGACATTGGTCAGGCGCGCGAGCTCGAGAGCGTCCGTCAGGCCGCCCTGGCCGCCGGCGCGGCGCGTGCCCACGTGCTGGACGTGCGCGACGAGTTTGCCCGCGACTGCATCCTGGGCTCGCTGCGCGCCGGCGCCGCCGCTGACGATCCGCTTGCGCACGCGCTGGCGCGTCCACTCATCGCGAGGAAGCTGGTGGAAATTGCCCGAATCGAGGAAGCGACGGCGATCGCCCACGGTGGAGATGACGACGACCACGCGGCGATTGAGGCGGCGGCGCATGCGATCGATCCATCCATCAGCGTGATACCCGCCTCCGCCGCGCCGGTCTCCGCACACGGCTACATCATCCACAGAACCCTCTGGGGACGGTCGATTGACTGTGGCTTTCGCGAGCCCGGCGATGAGCTGCCTGAAGAGGTCTACGCGCTGACGGCTCCCGCGACGCGCGCTCCCGACGCACCCGCGCATCTCGAGATCGCCTTCGAGGCGGGCCTGCCGGTGGCCGTCAACGGCGTGCCGATGCCGCTGACGGAACTCATCGAGAGCGTCACGACGATTGCCGGGAACCACGGCGTCGGCCGGGTCACCAACGCCGCATCACGCACCGCGTGCGAGGCGCCCGCCGCTGTCGTGCTGCAGGCCGCGCACGCCGCGCTCGGCACCGCGGCCCGACGCGCCGCCGGCGCCACCGTGCGCATGGAGCTCTTCAGGGGGCGGCACACCATCGTGTCGACGACGCTCCCGAAGGCCAGGCGCGCCGCGCACCGCTCATGACACTCTGGTCCGGACGCTTCGACACCGCGCCCGATCCCGCAGCGTTCGACTTCGGGATCTCCTTCGGCTTCGATCGCGCCCTGTTCGAGGACGATGTGACGGGAAGCCTTGCCTGGGCGGAAGCGCTCGGCGCGGCCGCGGTGCTCTCTGCCGAAGACACGCAGGCGATCATGGACGTGCTGCGCGCGATCCGTGAGGAAGGCCGCCGCGATCCGGCCTTCGTCTCGGGACCGGACGAAGACGTGCACAGCTTCGTCGAGCGGAAGCTCGTCGAGCGGATTGGCGATGCGGGCCGACGTCTTCACACGGGCCGCTCCCGCAACGAGCAGGTCTCGCTCGATCTCCGCCTGTATCTGCGCCGGCGGATTCCTCTGCTGCAGGCCGCGCTCGCCCGCCTCGTGGCGGCGTGCGCCGATCAGGCGGAGCAGGCGGGCGCGGCCCTGATGCCGTCGTACACGCATCTGCGCCGCGCGCAGCCGATCCTGGTCGCGCATTTCTTCCTGTCGCACGCGTCGGCGCTGCGGCGCGATCACGCGAAGCTGCAGGCGGCGGCGGACGACGCCGACGCGTTGACGCTCGGGTCGGGCGCGATCGCCGGCACGAGCTATCCGGTCGACACGGCGCTTCTCGCGCGCCGGCTCGGCTTCTCGCGCGTCGTCCGCAACAGCATCGACGCATCGTCGGACCGCGATTTTGTCGCGTCGTTCCTGTTTGCCGCGTCGCTCGCGATGGTGCATCTGAGCCGCATGGCCGAGGACCTGATCATCTTCACGGGGGAGGAACACGGCTTCTTCGAGCTGTCGGATGCGTCCGCCACCGGCAGCAGCATGATGCCGCAGAAGAAGAACCCCGATCCGCTCGAGCTCGTGCGCGGCAAGTGCGGCCGCGCGGTCGGGCGCCTCACCGGCTGGCTGGTGACCATGAAGGGGCTGCCGAGCGGCTACAACAAGGATCTGCAGGAGGACAAAGAGGCGGTCTTCGACGCCGAGCACACGCTGGCGGTGTCGAGCGCCGCGGCGCACGCTGTCGTATCGCGTCTCTCGCTGAACGTGCAGCGAACCGGGCACGCCGCATCCGGGCTGATGCTGGCGACCGACGTGGCGGACTACCTGGTGTCGCGCGGGGTGCCGTTCCGGCGCGCGCACGAAGTCGTCGGCGCGATGGTGCGGCGGCTGCTTGCCGAAGGACGCGATTTCAGCGACCTCACGATGGCCCAATGGCGGGACGCGAGTGAGATGTTCGGCGACGACGCGCCCCGCGCGGCGACCGCGCTCGCCTCCGTGCAGGCGCGCCGCACGCCGCAATCCACGAATCCGGACGCCGTGCGGGCGGCCCTCCGCGAATGCCGGGACTGGCTCATCTCGGAAAATCCCAAGCCCCAACCCCCAAGCCCCAACGCCCAATGACAGCATTGGGATTTGGGATTTGGTATTTGGGATTTTCTAGGTAAACTCTGAGCGCCGCCTTTTCCACTACCCCGCCTGAAAAGGTACGGCTCCGGGGGAATTTGATGCAGCAACGCCGGCTTAGGCTCGGTGACGTTCTGGACGACTACTGTCCGCGCGAGCGCCGTATCACCAATCACGCGGTCGTGGCGATGATCGATGACCAGGTGAAGCAGACGCGCTGCACGACGTGCGACGCGGACCACGAATACAAGCAGGCCAGGGTGCCGGCGCCGCGCCGCAAGAAGGACAGTGTGGCGGTAACGCCCGAAGAAGAAACCAACCAGGCCGCATCGCTCGACAGCAGCTCGGAACCTGTGGAGATCGCGGAGGCGACGGAGGCCACGGAAGCCACGGAGCCGGCGCCAGCCGAAGCCGCCACGGAGGCCGAAGCGGACGATGCCGCTGCGACCCCCGGTGACGACGACGGCCCGGTGCATCGCCGGCTCATTCGCGCCACGTTGCCGCGTCCGCAAGGACAGTCACCGGAGCGCAAGATTCCCGAGTTCACGATCCGTCAGCCCGGTGGACGCGGCCGCGAGTTCGATGGCAACAGCCCGGGTGGTGGTGGCCAGCGCCATGGCCGTGGACGCCGGGCGATGCGAGGCCCGCAGCACGGACAATCGAGCGGACAGCCGCCACGCTTCGGCGGGCCGCGCCAGGGGAACCAGTCTCGCCACGGCTCCTCGCCGCAAGGCCAGGGGCAGAATGGAAGCCGGCCTCCGCGCGGTCCCCGGCAGGGCTCCGGCCCCGGCCGGAAGCGCGGACGTTGAGCAAAGCCCAGATCCCAAATCCCAAAAGCCAAGTCCCAAACCCTGAGCCTGAGCCTTGAGCCCTGAGCCCTGAGCCTTAAGCCCCTCGTCAATGACAGACTTCACCGGAAAGTACGGGCTTGTTGTTGGCGTGGCCAACAAGCGCTCGCTCGCGTGGGCGATCGCGCAGGCGACGGCCAGCCGCGGCGCGCGCCTGGCGCTCACGTACCAGGGGCGGTTCGAGGAGCATGTCAACGAGCTGTCCCAGGGTCTTTCGCAGCCTCCCCTGGTGCTGCCGTGTGACGTCAGCTCGGACGACGAGATCGCCGCGGTCTTCGCGCGAGTCGAGCAGGAGTTCGGGGGGCTCGACTTCCTCGTGCACGGCGCGGCGTTCGCCCCGCGCGACGAGCTGTCGTCGCCGTTCGCCAACACGACGCGCGAAGGTTTCCGCGTCGCGCTCGACATCTCCGCCTACTCGTTGATCGCGCTGACGCGCGGCGCCATTCCGCTGATGGAAAAACGCGGGGGCGGAAGCGTCCTTACGCTGAGTTATCTCGGAAGTCAGCGCGTCTTTCCGAACTACAACGTGATGGGCGTCGCCAAGGCGGCGCTCGAAGCGACCGTCCGGTATCTGGCCGCGGATGTCGGGCCGCGCAACATCCGGGTCAACGCGATCTCGGCCGGACCGGTGAAGACGCTCGCCGCCGCCGGCATCTCTGGATTTTCGAGCATCCTCACCGTGTATCGCGAGCGCGCGCCGCTTCGCCGCAACATCGAAAGCAGCGAAGTGGGCGAGGCGGCCGCGTTTCTCCTTGGCGACGCGGGCCGGGGCATCAGCGGCGAGGTGCTGATGGTCGACGCCGGTTTCCACATCATGGGTATGTAGGTTATTCCCGAGGGGCGGCAGAACGACACGGTTGAAGTGTAACGTGCGACGGTGCGATGGTGCGACGTGCGACGGTGCGACGTGCGATGCCCCGCTTCAGACGGCGCCGGCGTGATTGCGGAACGCTGCGGCCGCGTCGGCCGCGCTCCCCACGGTGGCGCGCTGCTGGGCGCGGAGCGCCTTGCGCTGGCTCTTGTCGCGGTACATGCGGTTGTCCGCCTTGGCGAGCAGCGCCTCGTAGCTGCCGCCGTCGTGCGGGAACACCGCGGCGCCGGCGCTGACCCACATCGGCACCCGCAGGTCCGGCCGGACCTCGAGATCCACGCTGTCGACGGCACGCTGCAGCTCGCTGCGCTTGTTCTCGGCCTCCTCGCGTCCGCAGCCCGAGAGCACGACGATGAACTCGTCGCCCGCGTACCGCACGCAGATGTCGTACGGCCTGATGGCGGCTCGGAGGACGTTCGCGACCTCGCGGAGCGCGAGGTCGCCGACCTGATGGCCGAAGTTGTCGTTGATTTCCTTGAAGTCGTCGAGGTCCAGGACCATCAGCGAGACTTCCGCCTTCAGCCGATCGGCGCGCGCCAGCTCCCGCGAGAGGTGCAGGAACATGAACCGCGTGTTCGGGAGTCCGGTCAGCGGATCGGTCAGCGAGTCTTCCTGGGTCTGCTCGAAGATGATCGAGTTGTGGATGACGGCGGCCGCCTGCTCGCACACGCGATCGAGGAGCCGCCGGTGATCGTCGCGGTAGAAGCCCGGTTCGGTGTGATAGACCGCGAGCGTCCCGATGAAGCGGTCGTGGACGATCAACGGGCACACGAGCGCTGACTGCAGCGTCGTCTGCTGATCCGACCCGGCGGCTTCGAAGTCGGCGCCCGGACGGGCGTTCACCAGCGGCCTGCGATGGCGCGCGACCCAGCCGGTCAGCCCCTGGCCCTTGCGCACCGAGAGCCGCTCGAGCCCTTCGGCGTCGACGCCCGTTGAGAAGCGGCACCGGAGCGTGTCGGTTGACTCGGTGTACAGGAACAGCGCGCAGGCGGAGAACGGCACGAGCTCGGTGAGCTTCGACGAGATCACGGCCATCGTGTCGGCCACGCCCAGGCTTGTCCCCATCGTTTGCGCAATCTGGTACAGCGCGTAAATCTCGCGATGGGCGATCGCGATGTCCTCGAACACCGAGGGCTGAGGCGATTCGGTCCAGGGGCGTGGGGACGTATCGTCGCTTTCGGAAAGATCCTGCGCCGCCCCCATCGAAGTCTCGAGGTCGAGCCGCTGCACTTCAGCGCGAAGCTCGGGCAGCACGCGGACGAACATCTCGACCACGCGGGGGTCGAGCGCCTTGCCTGATTCACCCTGCAGGAGGGCGACCGCTCCCTCGACCGACATCGCGTGGTGATAGGGCCGCTCGGAAGTCAGCGCGTCGAAGTAGTCGACGATCGACAGAACGCGCGCGCCGAGCGGAATGTCCTGTTCTCTCAGGCCGGCCGGATAGCCGCGGCCGTCCCACCGCTCGTGATGACTCAGGATGAGCGGCGCGACCGGATAGGGAAAGCGCACGGCGCTGATGATGCCCGCACCGACCTGCGGATGGATGCGTACTTTCTGAAATTCTTCAGGCGTCAGAGGCCCCGGCTTCGCGAGGATGTGCTCAGGGACCGCCAGCCTGCCGATATCGTGGAGCAGCGCGGCGGTCTTGACGCCCTGGATGTCGTGCTTCGACATGCCGAGCGCGTGCGCAAGGCCGGTCGCATAGATCTGGACGCGGCGGATGTGATTGTGGGCGGTCTCATCCTTGGCCTCGATCGCGAGCGCCAGCGCCTCGATGGTCGCGAGGTGCAGCTCCGATATCTGCTGCGCCTGGCGATACAGGCGGAACGCGAAGTACAGCGGCAGAAACGAAACAGGGAGCAGCCACAGGAAGGAGGGAGACAGCGCCAAGACGGCCAGCACCGCCGTACACACGACGACAACAGCGCCGGACGCGCTCCACACAAGGCGCGTGCGCGCCTCGCTCGATGAATGACCGATTGATGTCCCCACCGACTGCTACCGCAAACAAAACTTTACCAAGACCGACGTGCGCTGCGCGGCGGCCTGCACAGTAATCAGAGCCGTGCCGCTGTGAAGAACCGCGCACTCGAGCGCACCACCGACAATAAGTGCGAATGTACAACGGCTCCGCCTTGACGGCAGCGCTGTGGTCAGCGTCGATGCGATGCAGCCCGACCGTTGTTGGTTAGGGCAGCCAGATGATCGTGACGCGAGCTCTCATGGTCGTCCTGGTCGCAAGCGGACATGGGTCCGCCGCCGATAGAACTAGGCGCTCACGAGCAGGGCAAAGACGCTGCCGTGGCCCGCGCCGACCGGGCGTTTTCAGTTAAGTTCCATGGAGTTAGAGACTTACAGATTCAGCGGCGGTGCCGGTGAGTCCGTGGACGCACTCCGCCGTCTACATTTGTGTTCAAGAACTGCACAGGGTGTGCTACTCGGGTGTTCTGTTCCGGGACGTCCGCGTCTCCGGCTCGAGGGTGTATTCGACGATTTTCCGGTACAGCGTGCCCCGGCTGATCTCCAGGACGCGCGCCGCTTCTTTCTTATTCCACGAGACGGCGTCCAGCACGCGAACGATGTGGGCGCGCTCGGCGTCGCGCAGCGTGGGGAGCTTTGGCGGGTCATCAGGGACCGGCATCGTCACGCCTGCGTGCAGGAACTCGATGTCGTTGTCGCGGATGACCCGTCCCGGCGCCGAGAGCGCCGCGCGTGAGACCGTGCTTTCGAGCTCGCGGATGTTGCCGGGCCACGGGTACGACTGCAGCCGGCTCATCGCTTCGGTCGAGATCGTCTTCGCGTCGAGTGGCAGACCGTTGCCCGCGCAGTAGCGCGCGAGGAACCGATTCGCCAGGACCGGGATATCGACCGGCCGCTCGCGCAGCGACGGCAGGCGGATCGAGAACGCGTTCACGCGGTAATACAGGTCTTCGCGGAACCGCGCATCGCGGACGAATTGATCGAGCGGCCGGTTGGTGGCCGAAATCAGCCGGAAGTCGACGTGCAGCGATTTCTGCCCGCCGAGGCGCTCGAAGCGGCGATCCTCCAGGACGCGCAGGAGCTTGGCCTGTGCGACCAGCGAGAGATCGCCGATCTCGTCGAGGAACAAGGTGCCGTGATCGGCAAGCTCGAGACGTCCCGGCTTGCGATCGTGGGCGCCCGTGAACGCGCCCTTTTCAAAGCCGAAGATTTCCGACTCGAACAGCGTGTCGGGCAGCGCGGCGCAGTTCACCGCCTGGAATTTCTCCGTTCCGCGGCGGCTCAGCTCGTGAATCATCCGCGCGACGACTTCCTTGCCAGATCCCGTGGGTCCGAGAATCAGCACCGCGATATCCGACTTCGCGGCGGTGCGGATCCACTCGAACACGATCAGCATCTTCTCGTCGCGGCCGATCATTTCGCGGAATCGCTGGACCGACGGCGCCGAATCCTCGGTGCTGATGGCGGCCCGGCGTTCGAGGAACGTATCGAGCAGGAGCGCGGAATTCTCGTCCACCGGACGCACGGCGCCGAACCGCAACGGCGTGCCGGCAACCCTCTGCACGACGCCGAACCCGACGAGCTCGTTGACGCAGTTTTCGACGTCGAGCTTCAGGCGGCCGAAGGTCGACATCAGCATCTCGACATCGAACATTTCCTCGGGGCGGGCGCTCAGGAAGCGCAGGAGGCCGGCGCGCAGGGGCGACTGTACGAGGTTGCGGAAGCGCGCCTCGAGGTCCGGCGCGTTGTCGGACTTCGGGAGCGACGCAATCGCGCGCCGGGCGGCAAAAGTCAGTTCGTCCACAGCTTAAGAGGAGCCCACTGGCCCGTCTGTGTATCGGCGCGTCGAGTCTCCAGCCACAGGGGTGGGGGGTGGCTCCCGGCGGTAGTAGGCGGACTGGAATTCCTCGATCAGGCGCTTCATTTCGAGCGCGTCGCGTTTCCCGTGGCCGTGGCATTTGACCGGGCTGGCCCCGCCGGAGGTCTCGATGTAGACGTCGCTGAAGAAAAACGCCGTGTCGATCCGCACGGAGGCGACGTGCGCGACGTGGATGGAATGCTCGCTACGCCCGAACCAGTGCGGCGTGTAATGCACGATCGAGGTCGGGGTGATCTGGACCTGTGTGGGGAACAAGTGGTTGCCGGCGCTCAGGCGGATGGCCCGGTAGACGTGACCGTCGGCAAACGGCCGCCCCTTCCGCCAGATGATCATCAGCAGGACCAGAAGGATGAAGGCGGCTGCCGCTCCGACGATCATCCATACCGAGTTGGTGTCGAGCTGTCCGTTCATGAAACCTGCGCGTTGGATGCTAAGCTAGCCGCGAGCCGTTCTCAAGCGGTTCAGTGAGCGTCTATGCCGCACCGCGCGCCAGGATCCACAGCCACATCCCGCCAGCAGCACCTGTCAGGCAAGCCGATTCGCTATTACCGTCCGCGCGGTAGCGCCGACATTCACCATTTGATCGACGAAGGATTCCAGGCGTTCAACGCCGCGCGGCTCGGCGAGGCCTGCCGTATCTTCGCCGACAAGATGCTGCTGCCCGAGCACGACACGACGATCGCCCTCACGATGGCGGGGGCGATGACGCCCGCGGGTCTCGGCGGCTGCGTCGTGGAGATGATGGAGCGCGGCCTGGTCGACGTCGTGATCAGCACGGGCGCGAACCTGTATCACGACCTCCACTACGCCCTGAACTTCACGCTTCATCGTGGCTCGCCCTTCGTCGATGACGTGGAGCTGTACGAGGAAGGCATCATCCGCATCTACGACGTGCTGTTCCCGTCGAAGGTGCTGCTCGAGACCGACGCCTACATCCGCCAGTTTCTCGTCCGCTCGGGGATGAACGGACCCGTGTCGACCGCGGAGCTTCATTACGCGCTCGGTCGGGATCTCATGGCGCTCCATCCCGGGTGCGAGACCTACTCCGTCGTGGCGGCGGCGGCCGCCGCGGGCGTGCCGATCTATACCTCGTCGCCGGGCGACAGCTCGATCGGGATGAACGTCGCGTACCACGAGCTGATGAACGACAGCCGCCTGATGATCGATCCCAACAAGGACGTCAACGAGGTCTGCGCCTTCATCCTTGCCGGGAAGAAGAACGGCTGCGTGATCCTCGGGGGCGGCTCGCCGAAGAACTTCTACCTGCAGGGGCAGCCGACCCTGTGGGAGGTGTACGGAATCCCGAAGGGCGGCAACGACTTCTTCATCCAGATCACGACCGACTCGGTCGTCTGGGGCGGACTGTCGGGCGCGACGCCCGCCGAGGCCGTGAGCTGGGGCAAAGTCAATCCCGGCGTGCTGCCCGATACCGTCGTCGCGTACTGCGATTCCACGATCGCGTTTCCGCTGCTCTGCGAATACGCCGTCGGCTCCGAACATAACCGACGCCCGCTCAAGGCGCTCGTGCACAAGCGGGACGCGCTGGTCGAGACGCTGAAGCGCGAAGCGAAGAGCGCTGCACCCCACACGTAAATGGGAACGCTTGCTTCCGAACTGGGCCCGCACGCCGAACGCCTGACCGAGCATCCCCGCGTGTACGTCGACGCGAACGTGCCGGCCGGCCTCGTGGCGTTCATGCGCACCAGGCTTCACTGGGACGCCCTCTTCGTGATCGAGCACGACGACCTGCGCCGCGCCCGCGACGGCGAGCATTTCCGCCTCGCCCGCCAGCTCCGGCGCACGTTAATCAGCTTCGATCGCGATTACCTGGACGACCGGAAATTTCCTCCCGGTGAAAGCGGCGGCGTCGTGATTCTGACCGCGCCGGAAGAGCGCGGCTACGTTGCGCTGCTCACGCGCCTCGATCGCGAAGTCTTCCGGCCCTCGCTCGCCTCCTGTGCGCTTCCGTTCGAGGGGCGCAAGCTTCACGTGCACGTCGACTGGCCCGGCGATACAATCCAGCTGTGATCCTCGGCGTCGAGCTTCGCGAAGATGCCGTCGTGGCGGTGGTGGCCGACGACCGCGGCGTCGTGGCGGCGCGTGGAAAACGCGACGGGCAGAACGCCACGTCTGCCGCGGACGCGGTGCGCGCCGCGTTGTCCGGCGCATCGGTCTCGGCCATCGGCATCGCGGTACGCGATCCGCTCGAGGACGCCATCTCCGGCACGATCGCCGCCGCGGCCGGCGCCGCGGGCGTCTCGACGCCGCCCCGCATTGTCACGCGGGGATGCGCCGTCGCCCTCGGCGAATACTGGGTCGGCGTCGCGCAGGGTGCCAACCTCGTCGTTGCGCTCACCGCCGCCGATTGCGTGCATGCCGGCCTCATCGTGAAGGGGCAGCCATTCGAAGGCGCCCATGGCGTCGCGGGCGCGGCGGCGTGGCTGGCGCTGAATCCGGTCGAGCGCGAGGACTACCGCAAGCGGGGATGCCTCGAGGCGGAGATTGGCGAGGCGGGCATCGTTCGCCGCCTCGTGTGGCGAATCAAGTCCGGAGATCGATCGCGCGTGCTCGACATGGCCGGCGGCGATCTCGCGGCCATCACGGTGCACCAGATCTTCGACGCCGCGCGAGCCGGCGACGGCGTGTCGATCTCGGTCGTGCGCGACACCGCGCGCTACATCGGCATGGCGATCGCGAACCTGGTCGCGATCACCGATCCGGATATCGTGATCCTCGGCGGGCTCATGGCCGGCGCGGCCGATCAGCTGCTGCAACCCTCGCAGACGGAAGCGTTGCGGCGGCTGCCACGAACCATCGCGGACTCGCTGACGGTCGCCGTTGCAACGCTGGGCGAAGACGGCAGCGCGCTCGGCGCCGCGCGAGCGGCCATGCTCGCCCGATGATCGTTCTCGCCGGCGGCGACATCGTCCTGCCGGACCGCATTCTCGCCAGCGCGTCACTCATCGTCGACCAGGGCCGCATCGCCGCGATCGAATCAGCATCTGCCTCGCCCGCCGGTGCGACGGTCGTCGACGTGCGCGACTGCTACGTCGTGCCCGGCTTCATCGACGTGCACGTCCATGGCATCGAGGGTCAGGACACGCTGGACGATGGAGGTGCGATCGGTGCGATCGGTGCGACGGGTGCGACGGGTGCGATCGGCGGGATCGCGTCGCGCCTGCCGCGCTACGGGGTGACGGCGTTCTGTCCAACGACCGTGGCGTGCAGTCCTCGAGAGCTGCGCGCGGTGCTCGATCAGGTTGGCCGCGCGCGGGTGCACAGGCCGCGCGGAAGCGCCCGCGTGCTGCCGGCTCACCTCGAAAGCAACTTCATCAATCCCGCGTACAACGGTGCGCAGCCGCGTGCCTGCCTGAGGCTGCCGGATGACCAGCGAGGCGAGGGCGACTTCACGGGCCGCGACATCCTGAGGGTGATCGAAGCGGGCCGCGCGGACGTCGGCATCATCACGATTGCGCCCGAGCTGCCGGGTACGCTCGACCTGGTGCCCGCCTTCGTGCGCGCCGGGCATCGCGTGTCGGTAGGCCACTCGGGAGCAGACTTCGACGAGGCGATCGCCACGATCGATGCGGGCGCCCGCCACGCAACCCACCTGTTCAATCGAATGACGCCGGTGACGCATCGCGCCCCCGGCCTTGCCGGCGCCGTGCTCTCGCGCGAGGAGGTCACCGCTGAGCTGATTTGCGACGGCTTTCACGTGCACCCCGCGATGAGCCGCGTGGCGATCGCGGCGAAGGGGGTTCACGGCGTCATGGCGATCACCGACGGCACGGGCGGATCCGGACTGCCCCCCGGATCGACCGCGCGGCTGGGCGGACGATCGATACGCGTGTCCGATCAGGCGGCGCTGCTGGACGACGGCACGCTTGCGGGAAGCACGCTGACGATGGACAGGGCGTTTCGGAACATCGTCACGATGTTCCAGGCATCAATCGCCGACGCGGCGATCCTCTGCTCGACCACGCCGGCGCGCGCGCTCGGCCTCACCGGGTTTGGCGTGATCGCTGAAGGGAACGCGGCCGATCTCGTGGTGCTCGATCGCGCCTTCCGCGTCATGAGAACGTTTATCGAGGGCGAAGAGATCTACACGGCGGCCCGTTAAGGGCCGCCCTACGCCCGCTACGCCCGCGTAGACCGGGCCTTCACGGCCCGGCATCATCTCCGCCCTATGCCCGCGTAGACCGGGCCTTCACGGCCCGGCATCATCTCCGCCCTATGCCCGCGTAGACCGGGCCTTCACGGCCCGGCATCATCTCACGGGTTGAACGGCGTATCCCGTCGGATCGACGACGCCCGCCTCGTTGAAGCCGTCGCGCCGCTCGCGACACTTGCTGCACAACCCGCAGTGCATCCCGGCCTTCGGGTTCATGCACGAGAGCGTCAGCTCCAGCGGGACCCCGAGCTCCACGCCGATCGCGATGACCTCGGCCTTCTCCTTCCGCGCAAACGGCGCAGCGATGCGGATGGTGTGAGCGAGACCGAGCGACAGCGCGCGCGCCATCGAGTCGAAGAATTCCGGCGTGGCGTCGGGGAACGGGTTGCCCGCGAGCGGCCCGAGCGCGATGCGCGTGATGCCGTGCTGCGCGCAGTAGATTGCAGCCTTGCTGAGGAGGATGACGTTCCGTCCCGTCAGGTACACGTCTTCATCCGGCGTGTCGAACGCGGGCGGCTCGCCGCGAAGCGCCCAATGCGTGGAGGGATAGAGATCGCTGACGGTGAAGGTCAGTCGAGCGAGCGGAGCCAGCGACGCGAACGCCGGCGCGCTCAGGAGGCGCTCGAGCGCGGCGAGTTCCTCCGCCTCCCACGCGAGACCGGCGCTCACGTAGATCGGATGCACTGTTCCCGCGCGCGCCTCGGACGCGGCCAGCACCGCGCTGTCGAGACCGGCGGAGAGTAGAACTGCTGTCGACGCTGATACCATCGCCTTGGGAGTTGGAAGTTGGGAGTTGGGAGTTACCGCAACTAAGATTACAGAGTATGTACTCGGTCACCAAGCGCATTGACTTCTGCTACGGACACCGGCTGCTCGACTACAGCGGCGTCTGCAAGCACCCGCACGGGCACAACGCGGTGGCCGAGATCGAAGTGCGCACCGATGCGCTCGACACGCGTAACATGGTCGTCGATTTCAGCGACATCAAGCGCGTGGTGAAGAGCTGGATCGATCGCGAGCTCGATCACAAGATGATCCTGCGCCACGACGATCCCCTCGTGCAGCCGCTGCAATCCCTCGGTGAGCCGGTGTACGTCGTGGACAGCAATCCGACCGTGGAGCGGATCGCGAGGCTGATCTTCGACATCTCGCGCCAGCAGGGGCTTCCCGTCGTGCGCGTCACCGTGTGGGAGACGCCGACCTCGTGGGCCACCTACAGCGCCGCCTGATCGCGTTCGATCTCGAGGCACGCTGATCGACTCGTCGCGCGATCTCGCCGATTCGGTCAACGAGCTGCCAGCCGAGGCGATCGGCCGTTTCGTGACTACCGGCTGAAGGGCAGCTCGTACGAGAGATAGCCGAATCCGGCGAGCCGCGCCGATTCGTCCGACCAGAGGACCGGCGCAGCGACGCCGATGATCATCTGCGCGTCCCCGCGGTTCCACCCGAACCGCATGCCCGGCGACACGGTGACGAGCGCAGATCGAAGGGTTCCACCTGGCGCCGGCCGCGCTTCCCACTCGATCAGCGTTTCCATCATCAGGTTGAACATCGGCCGCGCACGCCAGATGGCGCTCGCCGCAACGTGGGGCGTCAGGAGGTTGTATTCGCCGTCCGCTTCGCTGGCCGACGGAATGTGGGTGAAGCCGAGATTCCAGTGAAGGTAGGTATCTCCGGCCTGCTCGCTGAACGGCAGATTGACCTGCCACCCCACGCCGCCGCTGCCGAGGCCCCTCCGGTGGTCGCCGCTCGGCACGATCAACGAAATCCGCGGCGAGAACGCCAGCGTCCCGTTGTCACCGATCAGGAGCTGAACGCGGTAATTGATCAGGGCGTCCGACAAACCCGCGCGGCCCGTCGTCGCTGACCCGAACGGAATCGTGTAGGAAATCTGGTGCGTGCGGCCGTGCAGCGGCCACTCCTGTGTGAAAGTCGCCAGCCAGTCATCGCGTGCGTGCATCTTGAAGGTCGCGATACTCTGAAAGATCCCCGCCTCCTGGTTGAACGCCTCTTCGACGAAGAAGGAATTGTCGATGATCTCGAAGGGGCGCGCGCGGCCTTGTGCGAAGGCGGCCGAGCCCCACAGGATCACGAGCATCACGACGTGAGCGACCTGCACCAGCAGCTTCGACGCGGCGCGGGCCCCGATGGTGATCCGCCGATCGTCCTTCCCGCGCACCCGCACGCTGTCGGACGCGTCATCGCGATCTTCCACTTCGATCGACTCGCCCGGCTTCAGGCTGTTCTTCTCGATGAAGCGCAGGAACGGCTTGTCCTGATCGATCACGCGCGTGACGGTGACGCGGGTGCCGAGCGGGCAGGTCAGCAGCGATTGCGCCTCCTGCGCCTTCACGACACCCTTCGCGTTGGGAATCGGATCGCCGTGGGGGTCGGTTTTCGGCCGCCCGAGCATTTCATCCATGCGATCGATCAGCCGATCGGAGACGACGTGCTCGAGGAGCTCCGCCTCGTCATGCACTTCGTCCCACCGCAGTCCCATCATCTGAACGAGAAAGAGCTCGACGAGCCGATGGCGGCGCAGCACGAGCGCCGCCAGCTTTTCGCCGGCCCGTGTCAGCGCGACGCCGGTGTACGGCTCGTAGTCCACGAGGCCTGATTCCGCCAGCGCCTTGACCATGGTGGTCGCCGTGCCTGGCGTCACGCCAAGGGCCGCGGCGAGCTGTCCCATGGGGAGCAATCGAGGCGCGGACCCCGGCGACGTCGAGCCCAGGTAGATGGTCTTCAAATAGTTTTCGACCGTGCTCGAAGGCAGCATGCTTGGACTTCCGGCTAGTATAACGTTGACTTTGATTGGTCGAGCATGTATTTTTGACCAGTCAAAATGGCGGAACTCGATCAGGCTCGCCCCCGCAGCGGGTGGCGGCGGCCCCTCGGCGAAAGAAGTCTCAGGGAAGTCCATGGCTCGATTGCGATCCCGCCCGATGCGGGCTTCTGGCGGAAGCTCTTTGCGTTCGCGGGGCCCGGGTACCTCGTGGCGGTCGGCTACATGGATCCCGGCAACTGGGCGACCGACCTCGCCGGCGGCGCGCGGTACGGCTACACGCTGCTCAGCGTGATTCTCATCTCGAACCTGATGGCGATCCTGCTGCAGGCGCTCGCGCTGCGCCTCGGCATCGCGAGCGGCCGCGACCTCGCCCAGGCGTGCCGCGACCATTACTCGCGGCCGGCGACGATCGGGCTCTGGATTCTCTGCGAGATCGCGATCGCCGCCTGTGACCTTGCCGAGGTGATTGGCGCGGCCATCGCACTCAACCTGCTCTTCGGCCTGCCGCTCATCTGGGGCGTCTGTCTGACCGCGCTCGACGTGCTCATCGTGCTGTTCCTGCAGCACCGGGGCTTTCGCTACGTCGAAGCGCTCGTCGTCGGGCTGATCGTGATGATTGCCGGGTGCTTTGCGATCGAGCTGTGGCTGTCGAAGCCGGTGGTGGCGGACGTGACAGTCGGATTCATCCCGACCGCCGGGATCCTGGGCAATCCCGACATGCTGTACATCGCGATTGGCATCCTCGGCGCGACCGTGATGCCGCACAATCTCTACCTGCACTCATCGATCGTGCAGACGCGCATGTACGCCGACACGCACGCGAGCAAGGCCGAGGCGATCCGCTTCGCCTCGATCGATTCGGCCGTCGCGCTGATGTTCGCGCTCTTCATCAACGCGGCAATCCTCGTCATGGCGGCAGCGGCATTCCACGGCAGCGGCAATCAGGACGTGGCCGACATCGGCGACGCGTACAAGCTGCTCACGCCGCTGCTCGGGACGAGCGCGGCAAGCGTGCTGTTTGCGGTGGCGCTCCTCTTCTCGGGTCAGAACGCGACACTGACCGGCACGCTGGCGGGCCAGATCGTCATGGAAGGCTTCGTGAATATCCGCCTGCGGCCGTGGCTGCGCCGTCTCATCACGCGGCTGATGGCGATCATTCCGGCCATCATCGTCGTGGCGCTGTATGGAGAGCGTGGAACCGGCGCGCTGCTGATTGCGAGCCAGGTCGTCCTGAGCCTGCAGCTGCCGTTTGCGGTGTTCCCGCTGGTCAGCTTCACCTCCGACCGGGCGAAGATGGGGGAGTTCGTCGCGCCGGGATGGATGCGGGCGCTGGCGTGGAGCGTCGCGGTTATGATTGCCGCGCTGAACGCGTGGCTGCTGTACCAAATACTGGTGTAGGCATGTATCGCCGGATCCTCGTCGCCATCGAGAACTCGCCGGCCGACCAGGCCATCGTGGACCATGTCCGCCGCCTCGCTGCGCTCACCGGCGCGGAGCTTCACCTCGTGCACGTCGCCGACGGATGGGCGGCGCGCAATTACGATCAGCTGCAGCTGCGCGAGTCGGAGGAGATGAAGACCGACCGCGATTACCTCGATCGGCTGGCAGCGGAACTGACCGCGGGCGGCCTCACGGTCTCGACCGAGCTGGCGATGGGCGATCCCGCGACCGAGCTGATCCGCCTCGCCGAGGAGCGCCAGGCGGATTTGCTGGCGATGTCCACGCACGGCCACCGCTTTCTCAGCGACCTCGTGCACGGCACGACGGTCAATCGTGTCCGTCACCTCGTGAAGATTCCCGTCCTCCTGCTGCGCGCGCACTAATCGTTCGGGCCGTTCGGATCGTTCCGCGAGAACGTGCCGAACGATCCGAACGATCCGAACGACGTTTTATGAATCTCCGTTCAACGATCGCAACCCCCGCCGGCAAGCGCCGCTTCGTTCGGGGACTCTTCGCGACGATTGCCGATCGCTACGACTTCATCACGCCCGCGCTCTCCTACGGACGCGATCGGCGTTGGAAGGAGCGGCTGATTGGGCTCGCGCGCATTACGCCGGACGACCGCGTGCTGGATCTTGCCTGCGGCACAGGCGATCTGCTCTTCGCGGCCGCGCCGAAGGCGCAGTGTGCGGTGGGCCTCGATCTCACCTTCCGAATGCTGCAGCTCGCGGCGGCGAAGCCCGGCCGGGCGCGCACGCCGCTCATCACGGGCGACATGCTCGCGCTTCCGTTCGCCCGCTCGCGGTTCACCGTCGTCACCACCGGCTACGGTCTCCGTAACGTGCCGGACCTCGCGCAGGCGATCGACGAGATCCATCGCGTGCTGACGCCGGGCGGGCGGTTTCTGTCGCTCGATTTCAACCGGCCGGCGCAGCCAGTCGTGCGCGCCGCGTACCTGGCCTATCTGACGATCGTCGGATCGACGCTCGGGCTGCTGCTTCACGGCGATCCGGACACCTACCGCTACATCCCCGAATCGATCCGCAGCTATCCCGGGGCCGAAGGCGTGGCTCGGATGCTCGAGCAGCGCGGGTTCACGGACGTGCGAGTGGTTCCTTTGCTGGGCGGCCTGATGGCGATTCATTTCGCGAAAAAGAAATCGGCAGCGTAGAGGCGCACCTTCGGGTCCGCCCGATTACCGTTCCAGCCACGGCTCCAGCGCACTCATCAGAAACGCGAGCACGTCCGCGTCGGAAAGATCCTGCGGCGCGGCGCCTGCTTTGATCGGCCGCTCCTCTTCAATCGTCCGCGAGCCGCGCGTCTGGCGAATCCGCCCGACGACCACGGATCGATCGCCGCTCGTGTCGAGCGCGAACTCGACGTAGTCATCGCGGCCGCGATCGGACGCCAGGCGAAGCCCTCCGCTGGGCGTGGACACGGTAAACAGGTATCCCTCCGCCTTCAACGAGTTCGCCATCATACGCGTCGTCGGCGTCGCGATGTCTTCCAGGAACGCCGCGTACGCGCGCTCGGCTTCAGCAGCGTGCTGCCGCCGCTGCTGCGCCCGGGCGCGGGCCCGCTCCATTGCGTGCTTGAGCTGCCTTCTGACCTCGGATACTTCCACGTGTGCCTCGCGAGGCCCATTGTAGTCACCCCTATCCTCCGGATCGTGGGCAGGGTGTAAGCTGTCCACCTTCCCGTGCCGGGGGGCGTCTGCTGAGATGATGGCCGTTGACTACGCAAAGGCGCGCCGGTTGCTCGCGCGGCGCGATCCCGTGCTTCGTGATCTGATGCGCGCCCACGGCCCGTGTGGTCTCGGCGCGCGGCAGCACACGGATCCGTTCAAGGCGTTGATCCGCGCGATCATCTCGCAGCAGTTGTCGACGAAGGCGGCGGCGACGATCGCCGCCAGGTTCGAAGCGCTGTTCGACGCGTTTCCGACGCCCTCGCAGGTCGTCGCCGTCCCTGACGAGCGCCTCCGCGGCGTCGGTCTGAGCTCGCAGAAGGTCGGTTACCTCCGTGACCTGTCCCGGCGCATCGAGGAGGGACTGCTGCCGATGGAGGCGCTCGATCGAATGGACGACGAAGCGGTCGTCGAACGATTGACGCAGGTGAAGGGCATTGGCCGCTGGACCGCCGAAATGTTCCTGATGTTCCGGCTTCAACGTCCCGACGTGCTTCCGGTCGGCGATCTCGGGATCGTGAAAGCCGTTCAACGAGCGTATAAACTCCGCAAGGCTCCGACGGCGGATCGCCTGACGCGAATCGGCGAAGCGTGGCGACCCTACCGATCGGTGGCGTGCTGGTACTTGTGGGCTAGCCTGAACAACGCCCCGACGAAGGACTGACGCACCATGAAGACACGAACACTGTATGTCCTGGCTGTCCTCACGGCAGCCCTTGCAATGCCTTCCGCTCAGAACCGCCCGGCGCCTGCGGCGTCGGACATTCCGAAGATCACGTTCGAGAAGTACACGCTGCCGAACGGCCTCGAGGTGATCGTCAGCCAGGATCACCGGCTGCCGCTCGTCGCCGTGAACCTGTGGTACCACGTCGGGCCCGCGAACGAGGAGCCGGGCCGGACCGGCTTCGCGCACCTCTTCGAGCACCTGATGTTCCAGGGCTCGAAGCACACGCCGCCGGATTCGCACTTCCAGATGCTCGAGGCCGCCGGCGCGCACGGCATCAACGGCACGACCGACTTTGATCGCACGAACTATTTCGAGACCGTGCCGTCCAATCGCCTCGACCTGGCGCTCTGGATCGAGTCGGACCGGATGGGCTACCTGCTCGACACGATCGACGAGAAGGCGTTTGCCAACCAACAGGACGTCGTGCGCAACGAGCGCCGGCAGACGACGGAAAACCGGCCGTACGGCATCGCGGAAGAAGCGCTCGTGCACATGCTGTACCCCAAGGGCCATCCGTACTACGGCAGCGTCATCGGCTCGCATGCCGACATCCAGGCCGCGCGTCTCGATGACGCGAAACAGTTCTTCAAGCGCTACTACGCGCCGAACAACGCGAGCCTGTCGATCGTCGGCGACATCGATCCCGCGCAGGCGAAGCAGATGGTCGAGAAATATTTCGGCGGCCTGAAGCGCGGCGCCCCTGTGCCGCCGATCAAGGCGGAGACGCCGAAGATCACGGCCGAGCACCGCCTCGTCGTGAGCGATCGGATCGAGCTGCCGCGCGTCTACATGGCGTGGCTCACCTCGTCAATTTTCAAGCCGGGTGACGCGGATGCCGAGATCACCGCGGCGATTCTCGGCGGCGGCCGGGCGAGCCGGCTGTATCAGAAGCTCGTGTACGAGAAGCAGATCGCGCAGGACGTGCGCGGTGATCAGCAGTCGCTGATCCTCGGCTCGCAGTTCACGATCACGGCGACCGCTCGCCCTGGTCACACGCCGGAGGAGCTCGAGCAGGCGATCAACGTGGAGCTCGACGCGCTGCGCGCCAAGGCGCCGGAGACGCGGGAGATCGATCAGGCGCGCAACACGATCGAGACGCGGATCGTCACGCGCCTCGAAACGCTTGGCGGCTTCGGCGGCGTGGCCGATCGCCTCAACCTCTACAACCACTACCTGGGAACGCCCGACTTCCTGCAAAAGGACATCGAGCGGTATCGCGCGGTGACGCCGGCCACCATCTCGGCGTTCGTGCGCCAGCAGCTGCAGCCGTCGGGGCGCGTGGTCGTGCACACCGTCAAGGGCAATCCTGATTTCGGGGCGCCGGTCCCGACGCCGGCCGCGCCCACGACGGCGGGGGCCGGCGCGGAATCGGTCAATGCCGACGAGGCATGGCGGAACGACGTGCCACAGCCGGGGCCCGCGAAGGCGCTGCAGGTGGCGACGCCTGAAACGGCGCAACTCGCGAACGGCCTGACGCTGATCCTGAGCCCGCGCAAGGGCCTGCCGGTCGTCGCGGCGAATCTTGTCGTCAGGACCGGAAGCGATGCCAACCCGGTTGAGACGCCCGGACTCGCGAACTTCACGGTGTCGATGCTTGACCAGGGGACGGTTGCACGAGGTGCCGTGCAGATCGCGAACGAGATCGCGCAGCTTGGCGCGACGGTCGGCACGAACAGCTCGATGGATGCGTCGATCGTGACGGCGCGCTCGCTGAAGAAGAATTTCCCCGCGGCGCTCGAGCTTGCCGCAGACGTCACGCTTCACCCCTCGTTCCCGGCGGCGGAGATCGAGCGGCAGCGAAGCAGCCGTCTCGGCCAGCTCGCGCAGCAACGCGAGAACGCCGGCGTGCTCGCCGGACGGATTGTCGCCTCGGCGCTCTATGGCGACCGGCATCCCTACGGCTACACGGAAATCGGGACCGAGGCGTCGGTGCGGGGCGTGATGCGCGACGCGATGCTGACGTTCTGGAAGCAGAACTTCGTGCCGAACAACGCGGCGCTGGTCGTCGCGGGTGACATCACGATGGCCGAGCTCCGGCCGCTGGCGGAGAAGGTGTTCGGCACGTGGCAGCGCGGCACGCCGGCCCAGCCATCGCTCGCGAGCGCGGCCGCCGCGCAGGCGCGCGTGATCATCGTCGACCGCCCGGGCGCGCCGCAGACGCAGGTGCGCGTCGCGACGATCGGCGTCCCGCGATCGGTGCCCGAGTATCACGCGCTCAGCGTGATGAACACGGCGCTCGGCGGACTCTTCTCGAGCCGCATCAACATGAACCTGCGCGAGGAGCACGGGTACACCTATGGCGCCGGATCGGCCTTCGCGTTCAGGCGCGGCGCGGGGCCGTTCCAGGTCGTGAGCGGCATCCGCACCGACGTGACCGCACCGGCCGTGTCAGAGATCCTGAAGGAGATCCGCGGCATCACGGAGGCGCCAATGAAGGCCGACGAGATCCAGCGGGCGAAGGACTCGATCACGCAATCGCTGGCGGGTGATTTCGAGACAGGCGCCGGCGCCGCGGGGAGCTTCTCAACGCTCTATGTCTACGGCCTCGGGCTCGACTACTACACCCACGTCAACGACCAGGTGAACGCGGTGACCGTCGCCCAGGCGCTGGCCGCCGCGAAGAAATATCTCGCGCCGGATCGGATGGTGGTGATTGCGGTCGGCGACCGCGCGAAGATCGAGCCCGAGCTGCGGAGGCTCAATATCGGGCCGATCGAGGTCCTCACACCCGAAGGCAAACCAGCCAGTTAGCAATAGCCGGGTCCGCTTCGCGGAACCCGGCCTACGTACGTGGGGCGGGTTCCGCGAAGCGGACCCGCCGGAGGCCCGTGGGATTTGGGCTTTGGGTTTTGGGATTTGGGCTTTTATAATTCGGACTGGAACAGTCGGATATGCCAGTTGCCATCCCGGGCCTTCCCCGCACCGCCTCCTCGATCGTCGATCTGATCGGCAATACGCCCATGATCCGGCTGTCGAAATTCGAAGCCGGGCTCCGTCACGTGGAGCTATATGCGAAGGCGGAATGGAAGAATCCGGGCGGCTCGGTGAAGGATCGCGCGGCGGCGCGCATGATTGCGGACGGCGAATGCTCCGGAGCGCTGACGCGCGACAAGATCATCCTCGACGCGACCTCCGGGAACACGGGCATCGCCTACGCGATGATTGGCGCGGCGTGCGGCTACCGCGTCCGCCTGTGCGTGCCGCAGAACGTCACCCCGGAACGGAAGAAGATCCTGCGGGCGCTCGGCGCGGAGATTGTCTTTACCGATCCGATGGAGGGTTCTGACGGCGCGATCATCCGCGCCCGCGCCATGTACGCCGCGGACCCGGATGTCTACTTCTACCCCGACCAGTACAACAATCCGGGTAACTGGCGGGCGCATTACGACACCACGGCCCCGGAGATCATTGAGCAGACTGGTGGCCGTCTCACGCACTTCGTCGCTGGCCTCGGCACGAGCGGCACGTTCATCGGCGCCGGGCGGCGCTTCCGCGAGTTCAACCCGTCGATTCGATTGATTTCGGTTCAGCCGGACTCTCCGCTCCACGGCCTCGAGGGACTGAAGCACATGGAAACGGCGATCGTGCCCGGCATTTACGAACCGGAGCTGGCTGACGAAGAGCTGGGCGTCTCAACCGAGGAGGCATTCGAGCTGACGCGCGGGCTGGCTCGCCAGGGGTTATTCGTCGGGATCTCGAGCGGCGCAAATCTCGCCGGAGCCCTGAATGTGGCACGGCGCGCATCGGACGCCGTGATCGTCGTGATCTTTCCCGACGGCGGCGAGAAGTACCTGTCCGAGCGGTTCTGGGACGAAGGCTCCGACCCGAGCGGCGCGGACCCTCTTGGCGCGCCGACGCCGCGAAGCGGCGAAGGCGGGTCCGGTCCGCTGGGGCGATAGTGCCCCTCGAGTTGAAGCCGCATGTGGATGCGGCGATTCGCGCGCATGGCGCGGAAACCTATCCGAACGAGTGCTGCGGCGCGCTGATCGGCCGTGACGGGGTCGTCACCGACACGTTCGCGCTGCCAAACGCGACGGAGGAAGGCCCGCGGCGGCGGTTCCTGGTGCGGCCGCAGGATTATCGGTCGGCGGAGCGGCGCGCGAGCGACGTGGGAGCCGACCTGCTGGGGTTTTATCACTCGCATCCGGATCACCCGGCGCGGCCGTCGCAGTACGATCTCGACCACGCCTGGCCGGTCTTTTCGTATGTAATCGTTTCTGTGCGCGCGGGAGTCTCAGAAGATATGACGTCGTGGCGACTGCGCGAGGATCGCTCGGAATTCGATCAGGAACATCTGACCAGCTGACTTATGCCCAACACCATTCACATCCCGACACCGCTGCGGCCGTTCACCGACAAGAAAGAATCCATCGAGGTCAACGGCGCAACGGTCGGCGAGCTGCTCGCCGACCTCACGAAGCAGTACGAAGGCCTCCGCAAGCATCTCTACGCAGACGATGGGCGCCTGAGGAACTTCGTGAACGTCTACCTCAACGACGAGGACATCCGGTACCTGCAGAGAGAGAAGACGCCGGTGAAACCGGGCGACTCGCTCAGCATCGTCCCGTCGGTGGCCGGCGGCGCGCCCTCGGCGGTGACACCCCCCGCGGACCTGAAGGTCCGCGCGGCAACGATAGAGTTATCGCAAGACGAAATCAAGCGGTACTCCCGGCATCTGATCATGCCGGAGGTCGGCGTCGACGGTCAGAAGACGCTGAAGGCGGGCAGCGTGCTCTGCATCGGCGCGGGCGGGCTCGGCTCGCCGGCGGCGATGTATCTGGCGGCCGCCGGTGTCGGCCGCATCGGCGTCGTTGACTTCGATGTCGTTGATTTCAGCAACCTGCAGCGCCAGCTGCTCCACTCGACCTCGGATGTCGGCCGCTCGAAGCTTGCGTCGGCGAAGGATCGGCTTCTCGGGCTCAACCCGCATATCCAGGTCGACACGTACGAGGCCACCGTGTCGTCGGAGAACGCGCTCGACCTGTTCCGGCCGTACGACGTGATTCTCGACGGCTCGGACAACTTCCCGACGCGGTACCTGGTGAACGATGCGTGCGTCCTCACCGGCAAGCCGAACGCCTACGGCAGCATCTTCCGGTTCGAGGGGCAAGCGTCGGTGTTCGCCACGAAGGAGGGGCCGTGCTATCGCTGCCTCTATCCCGAGCCGCCGCCGCCGGGACTGGTCCCGAGCTGCGCGGAAGGCGGCGTGCTGGGCGTGCTGCCGGGCATCATCGGCGTCATCCAGGCGACCGAGGCCATCAAGTTGATCCTCGGCATCGGCGAGCCGCTGATCGGCCGCTTCCTGATCTACGACGCGCTGAAGATGCGCTTCCGCGAGCTGAAGCTGCGGAAGGATCCGGAATGCCCCGTGTGCGGCACGCACCCGACCGTAACCACGCTGATTGACTACGAACAGTTCTGCGGCATCCGTCCCGAACCCGTGCAGGCACAGACGACAGGAGCGAGCGTGAACGACTGGGAGACGACGCCGATCGAGCTGAAGAAGCGGCTCGACGCGGGCGATGACGTGCTGATCCTCGATGTGCGCGAGCCGAACGAATACCAGATCAACCGCATCGCCGGGTCGGTGCTGATTCCCCTGGGCGAGCTGCCGCGGCGCTACCAGGAGCTGCCGAAAGATCGCGACATCGTGGCGCAGTGCAAGATGGGCGGCCGCAGCGCGCAGGCGACGGATTTCCTGCGGTCGGTCGGTTTCAGGCGGGTCAAGAACCTCCGGGGCGGAATTCTGGAGTGGATCGACAAAGTCGACCCATCTCAGCCCAAGTATTGAAGGGATTGGGGATTAGGGATTAGGGATTAGGGATTAGGGATGTGGGAACTGGCGTCAGGAATTGGGAGCCGTCGCTTCCAATCCCCAATCCCCAATCCCCAATCCCCAATCCCCAATCCCCAACCCCTAATCCCTAATCCCTAATTATCCCTAATCCCTGAATTACGACCTTTCTTGACGGATATCGGTCGGAACCCGTAAACTACGACAACTGCAGTCGGATTTAGCGGACGGAGTGAGCAGCGTTCCATGTTGAGGCTGTCGAAAAAAGCTGATTACGCCCTGATGGCGATGAAACATCTCGCCCAGAAGAGCGGCACCTCGTCGACGAGCGCCCGCGAGATCGCGGAGCAGTACGACATCCCGATCGAGCTGATGGCCAAGGTGCTTCAGCGGCTGGTCCGGATCGGGCTGCTCGTCTCGACGCAGGGGACGCGCGGCGGCTACACGCTCGGGCGCCAGGCCAACAGGATCAGCGTGGTGGACGTCATCGAGGCGATCGATGGCCCGATCACGGTGACCGCATGCTCGACGAAGAAGATCGACTGCGAGCAGTTCAGCAAGTGCAGCATCCGGGATCCGCTCTGGCAGATTCGCGAGCGGATTGCGGCGGCTCTTGGAACCGTGACGATTGCGGAGATGGCGGTCGAGCCCGTGCCCTCGCGTGAGCCGGTCTCGCGCGCCGCGGTGCTACATAACGCTCGTACGTAGGGCGGGGTCCACGAAGCGGCCCCGCCGAGAGGGGACCGCGAAGCGGACCCGCCGAGGAATAACGACGATGAAGTTTCCGATTTACATGGACTACCACGCCACGACGCCCGTCGACCCGCGGGTGCTCGAGGCGATGATGCCGTTCTTCACCGAGAAGTTCGGCAACGCGGCGAGCCGCAACCACCCCTTCGGCTGGGAAGCGGAGGAAGCGGTGGAGGCCGCGCGCAAGCAGGTCGCCGATCTGATTGGCGCCAACCCGAAGGAAATCATTTTCACCAGCGGCGCGACCGAGTCGAACAACCTCGCGATCAAAGGCGCCGCGGAGATGTACCGCGAGAAGGGCAATCACGTCATCACGTGCGTCACCGAGCACAAGGCGGTGGTCGACACCTGCAAGAAGCTCGAGAAGCTTGGCCTCCGCGTGACCTACCTGCCGGTCCAGAAGGACGGCCGCATCAGTCTTGACGACCTCCGCGCCGCGATCACCGACAAGACGATCCTCATCACGATCATGACCGCCAACAACGAGATCGGCGTGCTGCAGCCAATCGCGGAGATCGGCGCGATCGCGAAGGAGAAGGGGATCCTGTTCCACACCGACGCCGTGCAGGCGGTCGGGAAGGTGCCGTTCGACGTGACGGCGCTGAAGGTGGATCTCGCCTCGATCAGCGGCCACAAGATCTACGGCCCGAAAGGCGTCGGCGCGCTGTACGTGCGGCGCCGGAATCCCCGCGTGCTGCTCGCGGAGCAGATCAGCGGCGGCGGCCACGAGCGCGGCATGCGCTCGGGCACGCTGAATGTCACGGGCGTCGTCGGCCTCGGCAAGGCGGCGGAACTCTGCAGGCTCGAGATGGCGAAGGACACCGAGCGGCTGCGGACGCTGCGCGATCGTCTCAGCGAGGCGCTGCACGGGAGCCTCGACGAGATTTACATCAACGGGTCGATGGAGCACCGGCTGCCGCACAACCTGAACATCAGCTTCGCCTACGTCGAGGGCGAGTCGCTGCTGATGGGGATCAACGACGTGGCGGTGTCGTCCGGATCGGCCTGCACGTCGGCCAGCCTCGAGCCGTCGTATGTGTTGAAGGCGCTCGGCGCTGGCGACGACCTGGCGCACTCGTCCATCAGGTTCGGTCTCGGCCGCTGGAGCACGGATGAAGAAGTCGATTACGTGGTCGACAAGTTGACGAAGGTTGTGCGGAGACTCCGCGAGATGTCGCCGCTCTACGAGATGGTCAAGGAAGGCGTCGACCTCTCGAAGATGCAGTGGGTGTCGCATTAGGCACCCCGTACAGGGGTGCGCTACGTAGGGCGGGTTCCGCGAAGCGGACCCGCCAGGAGAAAACAATGGCGTATTCGAATAAGGTCGTCGATCACTACGAGAACCCGCGCAACGTCGGGTCGCTGCCGAAGGATGATGCGAACGTCGGCACCGGGCTCGTCGGGGCGCCGGAATGCGGCGACGTCATGAAGCTCCAGGTGAAGGTGAACCCGGAGACCGGCGTCATCGACGATGCGAAGTTCAAGACGTTCGGCTGCGGGTCCGCGATTGCCAGCTCCAGCCTCGCCACCGAGTGGCTCAAGGGCAAGACAGTGGATCAGGCGCTCGCGATCAAGAACACCGACATCGTCGCCGAGCTGTCGCTCCCGCCGGTGAAGATTCACTGCTCGGTGCTCGCCGAGGACGCGATCAAGGCGGCGATTGCCGACTACAAGAAGAAGCAAGACGAGCTGAAGGGCGCGAAGCCGGCGGCGCAGCACGCGCAACCGAGCGCGTAACGCGAGCGTCCCAATAGTGAGGCACCGGGAGTGTCCGGCTTTAGCCGGACTACACCCGGACCATACGAAATGATTCAGATCAGCGAGACCGCCGCCCGGAAGATCAGAACGCTGATGGCCAAGCAAGGCATCAGCGACGGCGGTCTTCGTGTGGGTGTGAAGGGCGGCGGCTGCTCGGGGCTGAGCTACACCTTCTCGTGGGAGCGCGCGCCGCGGCTCGGCGACGAGGTGTTCGAGGGACCCGACGGCGCGAAGATTTTCGTCGACCGCAAGAGCCTGCTGTTCCTGAAGGGCACGACGCTCGACTACGACACCGCGCTTCTGACCCAGGGCTTCGTGTTTCACAACCCGAACGCGAAGTCGTCCTGCGGGTGCGGCAGCTCCTTCGGCGCATGAGAGCCGGCAGAAGGCAGCCGGGAGCGATAAGTGCGGCGCGGACCCTTCGGGTCCGCGGTAGCAAGACGTAGCGCGGAGCTGCCAGCCGCCTGCTGCCAGCCGCCAGCTTCACCATGACTCCCGAACCGATTCCAGTCCGCTCACCGTCCATGCTCGAGTGCCGCAACTGCGGCGCGGGCGCGCCGCTCGATGAGCACTTCTGCCCCCAGTGCAGCCGCATCATGGCGCTGGGGCGGCACGGCGACTACTTCGCGTTCCTCGGTCTCCGGCGGCGTCTCACCCTGGATCCGCAGGAGCTCGAGAAGCGCTTCCGCGATCTGAGCCGCAAGTTCCACCCGGATTACTACTACAACGCGGCGCCGGCCGAGCGGCTCGCCAGCCTCGAGCGCTCGTCGTACCTGAACGACGCCTACCGCGCGCTGAAGAACCCCATCTCGCGCGTCGAGCATCTGCTGGCGATCGAAGGATTGCCGCCCGCGAAGTCGGAAGAAGGCACGGCCAAGGTGCCGCCCTCACTCCTCGAGGAAGTGTTCGCGCTGAACGAGGAGCTCGACGAGATCCGCGAGCTGCGCGAGTCCGGAACGGACCCGGACCGGCTGCGCGCCCGCCTCGAGTCCGCGCGGAAGCCGATCGACCAGAAGCGCGAAGAGCACGAGCGGCAGGTCCAGCAGCTGAGCGCCCTCTGGGACAGCCAGGAGGATGCGCCGGCCACGGAGAAGCGGAAGACGCTCGACGTGCTGCGTGACCGGCTGCTCGAGCGCAACTACATCAACAACCTGCT
>JAHFUO010000008.1:44357-66789 GCA_023265015.1 Acidobacteriota bacterium
ATCGATCTCGGCACCACGAACAGCCTCGTGGCGTACGTCGACAACGGCGTGCCGGTCGTGATTCGCGATGACAGCGGCGACGCGCTCGTCCCCTCCATCGTCTCGATCGGCGAGGACGAAACGATCTTCGTGGGGCGCGAGGCGCGGCGCCGCCTGCTGACCGCCCCGTCGCGAACCGTGTACTCGGTGAAGCGGTTCATGGGGCGCGGCATCGAGGACGTCCGCGACGAAGGGCATCTGCTGCCGTTCCGCATCAGCGGCGAGGCCGGAGGCGTCGTCCGCATCGGCGTCGCCGGTCGCGAGTTCACGCCGCCGGAGATCTCGGCGTTCGTGCTGCGCGAGCTGAAGCACCGCGCCGAAGAGCACTTCCGCGAGCGCGGCGAATTCGATTTCGAAGTCGATCGCGCGGTCGTCACCGTGCCGGCGTATTTCAACGACGCGCAGCGGACGGCCACGCGCGATGCGGGCCGGCTCGCCGGGCTCGAAGTGCTGCGCATCATCAACGAGCCGACCGCGGCATCGCTGGCGTACGGCCTCGACAAGCGCAACCGCGGAACGATTGCGGTGTACGACCTTGGCGGCGGCACGTTCGATATCTCGATCCTCAAGGTCGAAGACGGCGTCTTCCAGGTGCTTGCGACCAATGGTGACACGCACCTTGGCGGCGACGACATCGATCGGCTGCTGGTGGAGATGGTGCTCGATGACCTCGCCGGGTCCGCTTCGCGGAACCATACCGCCGGGTCCGCTTCGCGGAACCATGCCGCCGGGTCCGCTTCGCGGAACCCGGCCTACGTACGTGGGGCGGGTCGGGCCGAAGGCCGACCCGCCGAGATGCGGGTTCCGCGGAGCGGACCCGTCCGACCCGCCGAGATGATCCAGGCGATCCGCAGGGCAGTCATCCAGGCCAAGTGGGATCTGTCCGACGTCGACGAGGCCGAGATCCGCGTTGAGCCGTCGCCCGGGCTGGGCAGCGGCTATCGCACGCGCATCACCCGCGCGGACTTCGAGCGGATCATTCGACCGCTCGTCGACCGCACGCTCGGGCCGTGCCGGCAGGCGCTGGCCGATGCCGGGCTGCAGCCGAAGGACATCGACGAAGCCGTGCTCGTCGGCGGATCCACGCGCATCCCGCTCGTGCGGCGCGTGGTCGAAGAGCTGTTTGCCCGGACGCCGCACAGCGAGTTGAACCCCGACGAAGTGGTCGCGCTCGGCGCGGCGATCCAGGCCGACATCCTCGTGAGCGGCCGGCGCGAGATGCTGCTGCTCGACGTGACCCCGCTCTCGCTCGGCATCGAGACCATGGGCGGCGTCGTCTCCAAGATCATCCTGCGCAATTCGACCATCCCGGCCAGCGGCCGCGAGATGTTCACCACGGGCGTCGACAACCAGACGGGCGTCGACATCCACGTGCTGCAGGGCGAGCGCGAGCTCGCCTCCGACTGCCGCTCGCTCGCGCGGTTCCACCTGCGGGGCATCCCGCCGATGGTCGCGGGCCTCCCGCGGATTGAACTACGGTTCCAGATCGACGCGAACGGCATCCTGAGCGTCGCGGCGCGCGAGCTGCGCACGGGCGTCGAGCAGGTCATTGAAGTGAAGCCCTCGTACGGGCTCACCGACGAGGAAGTGGAGCGCATGCTGATCGAGTCGTTCGAGCATGCGGAGGCGGACGTCGAGGCGCGCCTGCTCATCGACGCGCGGAACGAGGCCGAGAGCGTGATCCACGCCACGGAGAAGGTGCTCAGGCGGCCCGACTTCGCGGTCATCGCGTCGGAGCTGGTCGAGCCGGGCGAGCTCGTGCGCATCGACGCCGCGCTGGCGGAGCTGAAGGCCTCGATGGGAGGCGCCGACCGCGCGGTGATCCAGGAACGGACCCACGCGCTCAATCACGCCACGCAGCACCTGGCGGAGGTGACGATGAACCGCACGGTGCGCGAGGCGCTCGCCGGCAGGAACGTGAAGGACGTGTAATGCCTAAAGTGACGTTCATCATCGACGGCAAGGAAAAGACCGTGGAGTTCGAGCATGGGACGCTTCCATACTCGCATCACGGGCTGCCCGAGTCCTTCCTCGATGTGGCAATGAATCTCCACGTACCGCTCGAGCACGCCTGTGGCGGCAGCTGCGCCTGCACCACATGCCACCTCATCATCCGCAAGGGCATGGAAAACCTGAGCGACATGGAAGACAACGAAGCGGATCGGCTCGACACGGCATGGGACCTCACCACGACCTCGCGCCTGGGATGCCAGGCGGTCATCAAGGGGGACGTGGTAGCCGAGTTCCCGATGTATACGCGCAACTACGTGCAGGAGGGAGGCGCCATCCAGCTCGGCAAGTCCGACCGTAAGGAGGGGGAGAAGAAGGAGGCGGAGGTGCAGCCGTGAAGTGGATCGACGCCGAAGACATCGGCATCGCGCTGAACGAAAAATTCCCCGAAATCGACCCTCTCACCGTAAGATTCACCGATCTGCGCGAGCGGATTCTTCAGCTCGACGGGTTCGACGATGACCCTAAGACCTCCAACGAGCCGAAGTTAGAGGCGATCCAGATGGCCTGGTACGAAGAATGGAAGGAAAACCGGTAGGGACGCGATGACGTCTCAACTGCCATGCGATTCAGACGCACCGCTCTAGGAAATCGCGTACTGATCGGGCTGCTGATGCTCGGCGCCGCACACGCGGCGGCCGCGCAGCAGTATTCGGTTGACGTGAGCCGCCTCGGCATTGATCTCCTGAAGATTCAGCACGACCTCCGCGAGTCGGCATCGACCGAGGGGAACAACCACGGCCTGAAGATCCATTACACCATCGACGTCTACGGCCGTGCCCCGCGCATCGAGTTCTTCACCAAAGCAGACAACCTGCAGACCGGGCCGGTGCCGTACGGTGCGCCGACCCACCGCGAGATGATCAACCAGGTCACCCCGATCGAATACCGTGCGCCGATCATGGACTTCAGCGCGCTGCTTCGCTGGCTCACCGATCGCGCGAACAAGAAATAGAATCCGCACCGGATGCGCATACTGATCGTGGCGGCTACCGGCGCGGAGATCGCGCCGGTCGTGGCCGGGCTCGAGCTCAGATCCGAATACGCCCCCAGGTTGAACACCTACGCGCGCGCGGGTCACGACGTGGACGTGCTGACGACCGGCGTCGGCATGGTGGCCACGGCGGCGTGGTGCTCGCGCCAGCTCGCGCAGCGGCATTACGACCTGGCGCTGAACCTCGGCGTGTGCGGCAGCTTCGATCGCACCCTCGGGCCGGGAACGGTGGTGCACGTCGAATCGGATCGCATCTCCGAGCTCGGGGCCGAAGATGACGACGCCTTCCTCACGATCGAGGCGATGAAGCTGCTGAGCGAGAACGATCTTCCGTTCACGGGCGACCGGCCGATCAACCTTGCGCCGCCGGCCAACGATGTCCTGAGGCGCCTGCGTGCCGTCGATGGCATCACCGTGAATACCGTTCATGGCAGCGAGCGATCGATTGCCGTCGTCGTGGAGCGATTCAGGCCGGAGGTGGAGAGCATGGAGGGCGCCGCGTTCATGTACGCGTGCCTCATCGCAGACGTCGCGTTCGCGCAGGTGCGCGCGGTATCCAACGTCGTGGAAAAACGGAATTGCACGGCGTGGAAGATGGCCGAGGCGATTCGCAGCCTGGGCGAGGTGGCCCTCGGCATCATCGATCACGCATGAAGCTCTCGCTCGGTTTCTCGCCCTGCCCGAACGATTGCTTCATGTTCGATGCGATCGTCAATCATCGGATCGATCTCGAGGGACTGGAGTTCTCGATCCGCATGGCGGACGTCGAGGCGCTGAACAAGGCGGCGTTCGAGGGCGACGCCGGCGTGACGAAGCTGAGTTACCACGCGTACGCGCACTGCGCCCGCGACTACGTCCTCCTCGACGCCGGCAGCGCGCTTGGAAGAAACTGCGGACCGCTGCTCATCTCGAGGCGGACGATCGTGACCGAAGAGGTGGCGGGCGGGCGGCTGAGGATCGCGATTCCCGGAACATTCACGACAGCGAATTTTCTGCTCGGACTGGCATTCCCTGGCGCACGCGACAAGACGGAGCTGGTGTTTTCCGACATCGAGCCGGCGCTGCTCGCCGGGGAATTCGACGCGGGCGTCATCATTCACGAGAACCGCTTCACTTACGCGGCGAAAGGGCTGAAGAAGATCATCGATCTCGGCGAGTTCTGGGAGGCCGAGACCGGCGCTCCGATTCCGCTCGGCGGCATCGTCATCAATCGTTCCGCCCCGGACGAGGTGAAGCACGCCGTCAACCGCGTGCTGCGCCGAAGCGTTGAGTATGCCCTTGCCAACCGTACTGAGAGCCTGCCGTTCGTACGCGAACACGCCCAGGAGATGAGCGAAGACGTGATGTACCGGCACATCGACCTGTACGTGACCGAGTATTCGGTCGATCTCGGCGTGGAAGGAAGGCACGCCGTGGAGCTCCTGTTCGAAAGAGCCCGGGCGACCGGCATCATTCCCGCGGTTCAGGAGTCGCTGTTTTTGCAACCTTGAGTCGCCCCATCACCAGGGTCTGACCCCAGTACAACCCATCACCGGGGTCTGACCCCATCCGGATGGAGGACGCGTGCCAGCGTTTCAGCAGCCTGCGCGAGGCGCGGTCCTGCCGCGATCAGGTACTCCCCGTACAGCAGATGCACCCGTCCGTTGCGCACCGCTGGAATCCCGGGCAGCAGCGACCAGACGGCGCGCTCCTTCCGCAGGATATCGGGGGCGGGCGGGTCCCCCGGATGCAGCTCGATGATCACGTCTGGCGCCCGCACGAGCATCGTCTCGTTCGACGGCTGCACGCCTTCACGCTTCACGTCCGCGAACACGTTGTCGCCGCCGGCGATGTCGAGAAGCTCGTGAAGAAAACCGACACCGCCGCTTGCATACACCTGGCGCAGCACAAGCGGCTCCCGGCCCATGACCAGCATCGTCCGCGGCCTGCGCCGGCCACGTACGCGCGCGCGGACGCTCTCGAGCTGCGCACGCACGTCGCGGACGACGCGCTCGCCGTCGCTCGCGTGGCCGGATAGCACGCCAAGCTCGCGAATCGTCTGCAGCGTGCTGTCGATACCGCCGTGCCGGTAGCTGTAGACACGGATGCCGGCGCGTCCGAATCGCCCTTCGAGATCGGTCTGCGAACCGTAGACGATCACCAGGTCCGGCTTGAGCGACAGGATCCGCTCCGTGTCGGGATCGAGCAGTGCGCCGACGCGCGGGCGGGACTTCACCTCGGGAGGGAAGTCGTCGTAGCTGCTGACGCCAACGACCTGCGGCCCTGCGCCGACGGCGAAGAGCGCTTCGGTGAGCGCCGGCACGAGCGAGACGATCCGGCGCGCGACAACATTCGCCTGCGGCGCGGACCCTCTGGGTCCGCGAGGCGAGCCTAGAAGGCTCGCTCCGCATGCCACAAGGACGAGCGCGGGTCCGATCAGCTTCTTCGCACGAGCAGCCATAAGAAGAACGGCCCTCCAAGCATTGCCGTGACAACGCCCACCGGCACTTCCACCGGCGCGAGCATGGTGCGCGCCACGAGATCGCACGCGACCAGGAACGCGGCGCCGACGAGCGCCGATGCCGGCAGCACGATGCGATGATCCACGCCCACCATCAGCCTCACCAGGTGCGGCACGATGATGCCGACGAAGCCGATGGGACCGGCGAGCGAGACGGCCGCGCTCGTCGCGAGCGAGGCGCTCAGGAATGCCAGCCGCTGCGTGCGCGCCACGTCGACGCCGCGCGTTGACGCGGCATCGACGCCGACGCTCAGCAGGTTGAGCGATCGAGGCAGCATCGCGAACATGGCGAAGGCGATCACCACGAGCGGCAGCGACGCCACGATGGGCCCGAAACTCCCGACATCCAGGTCGCCCATCAGCCAGCGCACGGTGCGGTAGGTCTGCGTGAAATCGGCCATGTACTGCACGAACAGGATCAGCGCGGAAAAGAACGAGTTCAGCGTCACGCCCGCGAGCAGCAGCACCGACGTCGACATCGCGCGTCCGGGTCGGGTCGCGAGCACGTAGACGATGGCCGCGGCGAAGAGGGCGCCGCCGAGGCTTGCCAGCGGCACGGGCGATAGCGCGCCGAGCGTCACCGCCGTGCTGAACGTGATGACCAGGATCGCTCCCAGCGCCGCCCCGGCCGAGACGCCGAGCGTGAACGGCGTCGCCAGCGGATTGCGCAGCAGCGCCTGCATGACCACGCCGGCCGACGCGAGGGCGGCGCCGACCACGGCGCCCGACAGCACGCGCGGCATGCGCGCCACGAAGAAGATCTGCGCGTCCACGTTGTCGGCAAATGGAATCGAGCGGTCGAATACGCGCGTGAGGCTGATGTGCGTGCTGCCGACGAGCGGCGCCAGCAGGCAGGTAGCGGCGGCGAGCGCGCCATAACCGGCCACCGTCGCCGCGAGCCGCGCGCGGATGGACGATGAATCCGCCTGGTCCGCGGACCTCAAAGGTCCGCGCCGCAGCGCAGAGACACTCATCGAATTCGCCTCATTGTCGAGACGCTCATCGCGTCCGCCTCACCGGGATCACCGTCAGATGTCCCGCGCGTTGATGAAACTGCACGTCGGCGTCAACGTCGTAGAGCTGTTGAACCATCAGGCCGGTGAGCACGTCGGCCGTCGGCCCGCGCGCGAGGACGCGGCCGCTGCGCAGCAGCACGAGCCGGTCGCAGAGCGACGCCGCGAGATTCAAATCGTGCGTCGCCAGCACCATGGTGACCTTGCGCTCACGATTGAGGCGCGCGAGCAGCGCGCCGACCTGGAGCTGGTAGCCGAGATCGAGTGAGGCAGTCGGCTCATCCAGGAGAAGAATCTCCGTGGCTTGCGCCAGCGCACCGGCGATCACGACTCGCTGCTTCTCGCCGCCGCTGAGCGTCATGTAGTTGCGATCGGCCAGGTGAGCGGTACCGGTGGCGGCGAGCGATTCGCGGGCGATCGCAAGATCGGCGGGGCCTTCGACCTGGAACGTTCCGAGGTGGGGATGGCGTCCCATCAGCACCATCTCCATCACGGTGTAGTCGAAGGCCGGGTGCGTTTCCTGCGGCACCAGGGCCACGTGGCGCGCCAGCTCACGGCGCGTGAGCGCCGAGAGCGGCCGCTCGTCCAGCGTCAGCGCGCCGCTGTGCGGGCGCAGCACGCCGCACATCAGCTTGAGCAGCGTCGTCTTTCCGCAGCCATTCGGGCCGAGCAGTCCCGTCAGCGATCCGGGCGCGACGTCAACGCTGACGTCCGCCAGCGAGAACGACGCGCCGTACCTGAACGAAACGCCGTCAGCCCGCAGCATGTTTCTCCTCGGGCCGACTGTCGCCTTCGCCGCTGCGCGGCTTCGGCGCCCCAAGGAAGCCGGCCCCCACGATCGGAAGAGTGACGTGCGGCTTCACCACGCCAGCCTCACGCCTGCGCGCGCGCTGCGCCGCCAGGCCGGGTAGCCGAGCGTATCCATGTAGTCGCGATTCGCGATGTTCTCGGCCCGCATGTAGAGCGTCACCAGCGGCGACACGCGGTAGCTCGCTCCAGCGTCCCACGTGACGTAGCCGCTGTTTTCGACAATGGGAGGCACGAGCGACGAGAAGTCGCTGTCGACGCGCCGGCCGACGAACGTGCCGCGCAGATCCGCGCTCGCCTTCTCGCGCGTCCAGATGGCTTCCACAAAACCCGAGTGGCGCGGCCGGCGGAACGCCCACGCGCCGACGGCAAAGACGGCGCTCGTCGGCGACGTGCTGCGCGTGATGCGCGAGACGGTGAGCGTGTAGCCGCCGCGCACCCGCAGCGCGCGAACCGGCGCGGCTTCCGCCGACAGCTCCGCGCCGCCCGCCTTCGTGAGCCCGATGTTGAAGTACTGCGCCTGGAAGGGGCTGAAGCTCGTCGTCTTCGTCGAGATGATGTTCGTGAATCGCCCGTCGAACCAGACGGCATCGAGCTTCAGGCGCTGTTGCAGCAGGCGCTGCTCGATGCCGGCGTCGAACGTCGTCGCGCGCTCGGGCTCGAGGTCCGGGTTGCCGAGGAACGACGGCGACGGGCTGAACGACTGGATGATGGTCGGCTCCTTCACGCCGTGCCCGACGTTCGCCTTGAGCTTGGTTCCCGGTCCAACCAGGTACGCCAGCGAGAGGCGCGGCGCCACGGCCGTTCCGAAGCTGTCGTTCCGCTCGACGCGCAGCCCGCTCGACAGCGACGCCCTGGCGCCGAGCCACTGGTGCTGAACGGTCCAGCCGACGTTGTCGCGCGACGCATGGACCGCCGTGCCCGCGAGGCGATTGGTCAGCACGCCGCGCTCGCCGTTCCAGTCAAGTGCCAGCGTGAGCATCTGCTCGCTGGACGCGCGGGCGCCCAGCCGCGCGTCGGCCTGATAGCTCGCGTAGTGGCGCCGCAGGTCGGTCAGGCTGTCGTACGGAAAGTCGCTGAAGGTGAACGCCGCGGTGCGGGCGCCGAACTGCGGCACGTACGGCGGATCGATCTTCAGGTTCGTCGACTGCTGATGCGAGACGCTCAGCGCATACGTCGCGCGCTGCTGCCAGCGATCGGAGATCTGGTGGTCGAGCGTCGCGCCACCGACGCCGTCGCGTCGATGGAAGAAAGCGTCCATGTCGGGCCGCCCGAACGCCGTGGCGCCCGGCGCCCCGGCGCCTCCAAGCTCGCCGCGTCCCACGAATCGCACCGACACGCGGCCGGACGGCGTCATCCCGCCGGTCACGGCGAGCGTCGTGTTGTCGAAGACGTCATTCGGCGCGCGGTTGTCGGTGTGCTGCCTGCCGATGTGAATCGTGCCGTCCCACATGCCGCGCGTGGCGCCGAGAGACGCGGAGCCGCGCCGCGAGCCGTACGATCCAGCTTCGCCGGAGATCATCACCGCGGGATGCGAGAGGCCGCGTGGTGCGCGCTTGCTGAACACCTGGACGACGCTCGCCATCGCGTCGGTGCCGAAGAGCGCGGACTGCGCGCCGCGGACCACCTCGACGCGATCGACGAAGTCGGTCGTCAGATTGCTGAAGTTGTACGTGCCGCCCGGCTCGTTGAGCGGAATGCCGTCGAGCAGCACCTTGTTGTAGCTGCTCTCGCCGCCGCGCACGAACAGCGACGTGACGTTGCCCAGGCCGCCCGACCTGACGACGGTGACGCCGGGCGTCGCGCGCAGCAGCTCGCCGACGAGCGGCGTGCCCCGTCGCTCGATCTCCTCCGACGTAAAGACCGTGATGGCCGCGCCGACCTGGCTCGTGGGCGCTTCGCTTCTCGTCGCCGACACGACGACAGACTCCCGGATCGGCGCCACTTTCAGCGTGAGGCGCACCGGCGCTCCAGCCGCGATCGCCGCTCGCGCGGCGTTGAAGCCGGGAAGCGATGCGACGGCGGCACACGAGTCGCACGCGCGCGCAAAGCGGAAGACCCCGCGCGAGTCGGTGAACGTCTGCGCGACTTCAGCGTCGCGGGCGTCGACAAGGCGAACGACCACGCGCGGCAGCGCGCTGCCGCTTTCGTCGACGACGGTCCCCGACAGTTCCTGTTGTGCAAGAACCTGGGAGCTGAAAACGATCGAGAAAAAGAGAAGGGAAAGGGTGCGGGCGAGGCCCATTGGCGTCTCCTTCCGGCGTCTCACGCGCCGGTGTCCTTCGACAGGCTCAGGACATCCCGAGCTTGTCGAGGGATGAAAGGGACAAGAGCCACGGGGCAGGTTTCCTGACTCGCGGAGCGCTAAGGAACGCCGTTAAGGCGTTCCGGTAGATGCCGAACGCCGCTGAGGCGTTCCGATACATGCGCTCTGCTTACAGTGGCGGGACCGTCTGGGCTTCGCACCCAGTTCCCCTGCGCCCGGGCCGAGTCGGTTGTGGTCGGCGAGTATAGCACGTAGAATTTTTCATACAGGCTCACGGTGCAGACACGAATCCACGCAGCCGGGCTGGCCGGGATCGACGAGAAGCTGCGCGCAGGCGAGCGGCTCACGCTTGACGACGGCGTCACGCTGTTCACGTCGCCGGACCTGCTGGCGCTCGGGTCGCTCGCGAACCGCGAGCGCGAGAAGCGCCACGCCGCGCGCACGTACTTCAACTACAACCTGCGCATCGAGGCGACCAACGTCTGCGTGGCCAGCTGTCTCTTCTGCTCGTTCGCGCGGCTGCGCCCCGGCGATCCCGGCGCATACACGATGTCGCTCGAGCAGGCGTGGGACAAGCTGCGCCGCCGCCAGGACCAGCCGCTCACCGAGCTCCACATCGTCAACGGTCTGCATCCCGATCTGCCGTTCAGCTACTACACGGATCTCCTGCGCGGCTTCAAACGCATCAGGCCGGCCATCCATCTGAAGTGCTTCACCGCCGTGGAGATTGCGTTCTTCGCCGACATCTACGGTATGAGCGACGAGCAGGTGCTGAAGGCGCTGATGGAGGCCGGACTGGATTCGCTTCCGGGCGGGGGAGCGGAGATCTTCGCCGAACGCGTGCGCAGGAAGATCTGCCACGACAAGTGCGGGACCGATCGGTATCTCGACATCCACCGCATCGCGCACCGGCTCGGCATGCGCTCGAACGTCACGATGCTCTATGGGCACATCGAGACGCTCGACGAGCGCGTCGACCACATGATGCGCGCGCGCGCGCTGCAGGACGAGACGGGCGGCTTCCAGGCGTTCATCCCGCTCGCGTTTCACCCCGACAACAACCAGATGCGGAAACTGCCCGCGCCGAGCGCGACCGACACGCTGCGCGTGCACGCGGTGGCACGCCTGATGCTCGACAACATTCCGCACATCAAGGCGTTCTGGATCGCGACCGGCCTCGACGTGGCGCAGACCGCGCTGTGGTTCGGCGTCGATGACCTCGACGGGACGGTGCAGGAAGAGAAGATTTATCACATGGCCGGATCGGCCACGCCTGAAGGCATGACCACGGCGCAGCTCACGCGCCTCGTCCGCGCGGCCGGGCGCGAGCCGCTCGAGCGCGACACGCTCTACAACATCGTCAACGACATGGGGTCGGGAGTCCTTACGAAATCTGAAATGACTCCCGACCCCATCACGCCCGCGCCGGCCTGCTGACCTGTCGCCGGCCGTTTCGGCCACATATAATTGCTGCATAGATGGCTTCGCTGATTCCGCTGCTCACGGAGTACGAGAAGGATCACATCTCGGAGCGCCAGGCGCTGCCGGAGTGGTACCTCGGGCTGTCCGACGCGGAGATGGACGCCCGGATTGCCGGGGCGCGCAGAACGCTTGGCAATCGGCTGGTGATCCTCGGGCATCACTATCAGCGCGACGAAGTGATCCGGTTCGCTGACTACACCGGAGACTCCTTCCGCCTCGCAGGCCAGGTCGCATCGCGTCCCGACGCCGACTACATCGTCTTCTGCGGTGTGCACTTCATGGCCGAGAGCGCGGACGTGCTCTCCGCTCCGCATCAGCAGGTGATCCTCCCCGACCTCGCCGCAGGCTGCTCGATGGCCGACATGGCGGAGCCCGATCAGCTCGAGACGTGCTGGGAAGAGCTGACGCAGATGGGCATCACCCCTCAACTGGGCTCGGGGCAGGCCCCTCGACTGGGCTCGGGGCAGGCCGGCGTGGTTCCGGTGACGTACATCAACTCCGCGGCGTCAATCAAAGCGTTCGTGGGCGAGCACGGCGGAACCGTCTGCACTTCGTCCAACGCCGCTGCGACGCTGACGTGGGCGTTCACGCGCGCCCCCCGACTTCGCTCGGGGCAAGGCGGGAAGATTCTGTTCCTCCCGGATCAGCATCTTGGCCGCAACACCGCGTTCAAGATGGGCATCCCGCTCGATGAGATGGTCGGGTGGGATCCGAACGAGATCTTCGGGGGCCTCACCCCGGACGAGGTGAAGAGCGCGCGGATGATCCTCTGGAAGGGGCACTGCTCGGTGCACGAGCGCTTCACGGCCGCCCAGATCGCGACCGTCCGGAAGCAGCATCCCGGCATCCGCGTGATCGTCCACCCCGAAGTGCCGTGGGACGTCGTGCAGGCAGCCGACGACAGCGGCAGCACGGAGTACATCATCAAGACCATCACCGGGAGTCCGGCGGGCTCCGTCTGGGCCGTCGGCACCGAGGTGCACCTCGTCAACCGGCTGGCGCGGGAAGTTGCGCCCGAGCGGACCGTGATTTCGCTCGATCAGTTCGGCTGTCTCTGCTCCACGATGTTCCGCGTGTCGCCGAACCACCTCCTCTGGATTCTCGAAGAGCTCGTCGCAGGGCGCGTCCACAACCGCATCGTCGTCCCCGACGAGCAGAAGCACTGGACGCGCGTCGCCCTCGATCGGATGTTGTCTATCAAATAGCAGGCAGCCGGCAGCGGGCAGCAGGCAGCCGGCAGCGGGCAGCGAAAACATCCTGCCTGCTGCCCGCTGCCGACTTGATGTACGATTCGTTTTTCGATCGACCGACCAGGAGGACGCATGGCGCATGAACTTCCCAAGCTCCCGTACAACTTCGCTGCGCTCGAGCCGCACATCGACACGCAGACGATGCAGATTCATCACGGGAAGCACCACCAGGCCTACGTGACGAACCTGAACGCCGCGCTCGAGAAGCATCCCGAGCTGCCGTCGAAGAGCGTCGAGGATCTGTGCCGGGGCATCAACAGCGTTCCCGAAGACATCCGGACCGCGGTGCGCAACAACGGCGGCGGCCACTGGAACCACGGCATGTTCTGGAAGTGGATGGCGCCGAACGCCGGCGGCGCGCCGACGGGAAAGATCGGCGACGCCATCACGTCTTCCTTCGGCGGCTTCGACGCGTTCAAGGAACAGTGGGGGAAAGCGGGCGTCGGGCGCTTCGGCAGCGGGTGGGTGTGGCTGCTGAACGACGGCGGCAAGCTGTCGATCGTCAGCACGCCGAACCAGGACAACCCGCTGATGGAAGGGAAGAAGGCGATCCTGGGCTGCGACGTGTGGGAGCACGCCTACTACTTGAAGTACCAGAACCGCCGGCCCGACTACATCACGGCGTGGTGGAACGTGGTGAACTGGGCGGAGGTGAATAGAACTCTGTAGGGATCGGGGATCGGGGATCGGGGATCGGGAAAGGGCCGGCTCACGCCGGCCCTTCGATTTACTGCTGCCGCTTCAGAGTGAACTCCACCGCCTGGCCCTGACCGCCTTCGGCCACGCGCGAGAATGCGATCTCGTCGCCCTTGAGCGTGCCGGTCCAGTTGAGCACGACCTCGCCGCCGCGTCCCATCTGCTTGCTCTTGAACTTGAGCATGTTGTTCGCGAACGTCCCTTCCTCGATGGGGACCTCGCCGCCCCGTCCGCCGGCGATCGACCCCGTCAGCTTGCCGCCCTCTGCTTTCAAGGTCAGCGCGACCGGCTGAGGGCCTCTCCCTCCCGCGACTTCACCGGCCCACTTGCCATCGACCGAGCCCTGGGCCTGGGCTACGAACGCGAGCGCCGAGATACAGACGAATAACATCAAGGCTTTCAGCTTCATAAGTGATTTTCCTTTGCGTTGAATCGCGTTGCCGCGAGAATCCCGAAAATCCTCCACACTTCATACGCGCGGCACAGCTCGACTGTTTACGCCTGGAGTGGGTGGGCAGTAATAAGGTGCTCCGGCACGATCCGGCCGGCAATGAGGTGTTCCTGGATGATCTGTTCGAGTACCGGCGGATCGCACCCGCCGTACCAGGCGCCTTCCGGGTACACGACAGCGATCGGTCCGCCTTCGCAGATTCGCAGGCAGTTGGCCTTCGTGCGCAGGATGCCGCCCTGCTCGGAGAGCTTCAGCTCCTTCAGCCGCCGCTTCAGGAAGTCCCACGCCGCAAGGCCGCGCTCCTTGTCGCAGCACTTCGGGTTCGTCTGATCGCAGCAGAGAAAGATGTGACGGCGCGCGGTCGGGACGCCGATGCTTGCCGCCTCGTCGCGCTGGGAGTCGGTCGCGCTCAAAACAGGGTCACCTCGACGAGCTCGCCCTTTTCGACGACGTCGGTCTGGGCGGGAATCTCGATGTAGCCGTCGGCCTGCGACATGCTCGTGATGTCGCCCGACGCCTTGAACGCCGGCATCGCCAGGCCGTCGACGATACGCACGGTGTAGAACTGGTGGCGGCCGGTCGTGGAGACGACGCGCTGGGCGAGCGGGACGGTGACGGTCTTCACCGCATGCGGCGCCAGCCGTGCGATCCGGCGCAGTGCCGGCACGAGCAGGATGTGGGCGTTCGACAGGCACGACGAAGGGTAGCCCGGCATTCCGAAGAAGGGCCTGCCACCGACGACGCCGAAGGCGGTCGGCTTGCCCGGCTTGACGGAGATGCCGTGAAAGAGGACCTGGCCCTTGTCGCTCAGCACGTCGAGGATCAGGTCGCGCTCGCCAACGGAACTGCCGCCCGAGAACACGAGCACATCGTCCCCGAGGCATTCATCCACTGCCCGGGATAAATCGGCGATCGTGTCGGCGGCCGTTCGGTGAGGCACGGGCACGCCGCCATGACCTGCGATGACGGCCGCGAGCGTGAAGCGGTTGATGTCGTAGATCTGGCCCGGCGCGAGCGGCTGACCCGGATCGACGATTTCGTTGCCGGTCGAAAGGATCGCGACGCGCGGGCGCGCGTAGACCTCGACGTGCGCGAGGCCCAGCGCGGCAAGCGCTCCGACGCGGCTGGCATTCAGCACCTCGCCGACGCGCATGACCGTCTGGCCGGTCTTGATGTCGGCGCCTTGCCGTCCGATGTTCTGCCCCGGTTCAGCGGCTGCGAAGATGAGGACCTGCGACGAATCAGCGTCGGTCTGTTCGACCATGATTACGGCGTCGGCGCCGGGAGGCATCGGCGCTCCCGTCGCGATCTCGGTGCACTGGCCTGGCCCGACCGTCCGCGCGGGTAGCTGGCCGGTGAACACCTTTTCAATGCAGGTGAGCGTCGTCGGAAGCGCGCGGCTGGCGCTGGACGTGTCACTTGCACGGACCGCGTATCCGTCCATCGCCGCGCGCGAGAACGGCGGGACGTCGGCTGTCGCGACCGCGTCCCGGGCCAGCACGCGTCCGTGCGCGGCGTCGAGGGCCACGCGCTCTGTGCGATCGATCGGACGGATTGCGCCGTCAATCAACGCCCGCGCCTGATCGAGCGGAATCGTCTCCTTGAACGGCCGCATCTTTGTTGTCATGACTTTCGGCTACCAACTGCCCGCTGCCTGCTGCCCGCTGCCCGCTGCCTGCTGCCCGCTGCCTGCTGCCCGCTGCCCGCTGCCCGCTGCCCGCTGCCGGCTTCATCGTGCCACCTGCTGCACGATGTGACCGAGCTCGGGAAGAATCAGTTTCGTCATCGCCAGTCGCACGGCATCTGGCGATCCGGGGAGGACGAAGATCGCCTTGCCCTTCGCGGTGCCCGCAAGCGCGCGGCTCATCATGGCCGCGGCGCCAATCTGCTCGAAGCTGAGCATGCGGAACAGCTCTCCGAATCCCGTGAGGCGTTTTTCGAGCAGGCGATCGATCGCCTCGAACGTGCCGTCGCGCGACGTGATGCCGGTGCCGCCGGTGGTGACGATGACCTGCGTGGCCGCGTTCGCCAGCTGCATCCGCACCACGGCCGTCACGTGGTCGGGCTCATCCCGCACGAGCGCGTGGCCGGTGACCGCGTGACCCGCGGCGGTCAGCAGCTCGCGGATCGCGCGTCCGCTCGTGTCGGTCTCCTCGGTGCGGGAATCGCTGACCGTCAGGACGAAACAGCCCACCGACGCGGGCGCGTACGATTTGTGCTCCTGGACACTCACCCGGCGATTATATGGAACGCAACGGGTTCCGTGGCTCGTGTGAATCTTTCACCGGTACACCTTTGAGAAGCCATTGCGGGCGTTCGTCACCGTGAACGTTCCGTCTTCCTGCGCCGACACCTTGATCCAGTACCCGCGTCCGCTATGGACTGGCGGAGGCGGCGCATTCGAACCGGGCTGCGGGAGCGGCATCGGCGCGATCGGTACCGCGCTCGGCTGATCGTCCACGCCGTTCGCGATGAACACCCCCGGCGCCGCGTACTCCTGGCCGCTCAGCAGCGAGAAGTGCATCTGCCACAGGTCCTCGAAGCCAGGAGATGTGTACAGTGTTCTCATCACCTCCGGGTATCCACCTTTGCGCGTGCCGTTGTTCATGATCGCTACTCTCGGCTGAAGCGCGTGGACGAATGGCTCGGAGCTCGAGGTGTCCTGTCCATGATGCAGGCCAAGCAGCACGCCGACAGTGCCAATACGGTTGGTCGGACACACCAGCTCGAATTCCTTGTCCCTCGTGAGATCACCCGGATGAAGCGCGTGAAACTTGCCGAAGGTGATGTAGCTGCCCACCGATTGTCGGTCCTCAGGAATGGCCTCCACGGGCTTGAGGGTGCCGCACAGCGGATTGGGCTTGCCGGCGCCCGCGAGCGGCGCGCGGATGACCTCACCAGCCGACGTCACGACCCGCACGCCAAAGCCTGCAACGGGAATCGCGTCGCCGGGTTTGACCACCGTATGCGTCGCCCTGGCGTACAGCGCCGGATACGTCGTCTTCAGAAACGTGTCAGTTGCTTCGGTCGGCTGCACGTTCGGCCCATGGTCGATGAAGCGCCGAATCGGAATCCGCGAAGCGAGCTCGGCGAGGCCGCCGTAGTGATCGCCGTGCCAGTGCGTGATGATCAAGCTATCAATCTGTGTGATGCCGGCGTCCCTGGCGGCCTCGATGATTCGCCCGGCGTCCCGCTGCGCGCCCGCGCCTCCGTTTCCCGCATCGATGAGCAGCGACTCGCCGGAGGGCGACACGAAGAGCGTCGCGTTACCGCCTTCTACATCGACAACGTAGATGTCCAGCGTCTTCGCTAGGCGCGGCTGTGCTGACACGAGCACAGCGCATACGACGATCGTCGCCAGGCCGAAGAATCGACGCATCGTGGCTACTCCTCGAGCAGGCAAGGGTTGGGATCATACTGCATTGCGAGAACGAGGGCCGTCTCGCGCGGGACCGGAATCTCCAGATGAGAGAAATCAAGTAGAGTATCCGCCCAGAAGCTGGAGGACACGTCATGCGCCCGATCGCAGCCCTTTTGGTCTCGTTGACCCTGTTCATGTCGGCACCCGCCTTCGCCCAACAGGAATGGACCGAGTTTGTCAGTCGCGAAGACGGCTTCAAGCTCGATTTTCCAGGGCAGCCGAAAGTGCAGGAGACCACGTTCACCTCGGAATACAACTACAGGCTGCCGGCGCGCATGTACACCGCCGAGCGTGGTCGAGAGCGCTACTCGATGACGGTGGTCGATTACAACGGCATCGAGAAGATGGGTGAGGAGCGAGTCAAGGGCTGCCCGCCCGGCGCCGAGCCCTGCCACGGATCCAACAACACCGGTGCGGGATACTGGAAGATGGATATCGGCGGCGCAATCGTCTACGCGACCTGGACGTTTCTGCAGCGCGACGTGAAGCTCACGCACTTGATGTGGAACTTCATGGACCTCGTCGAGGCGCAGCAGCTTCAGCTCACCAGCAACGCCGACAAGTCGCGGACCTTCGTCCACATCTCGATGCACATGCACAAGCTGTACATGCTCGAAGGCACCGTGCCTGCCGGTTATCCCGAGCCGGGACTGTTTCAACAGTCGATGGGATACGTGGACAAGGACGGCAACGGGATTCGCTATCAGTACGTGTACAACGATCGATTCCCGCCACCTCCGCTGACCGGCGGCGGCCGCGGTGGTGCGGGCGCCCGAGGCGCTGGAGCGGGTGCGGCGGGAGCGCGGGGCGGCGGCGCCGGAAGGTAGTGTTCGTGCCTACTTGATTTCCCGTATCTGGACATTCCGGTAGCGCACGAGGCCGCCCGCCGCCTGCAGCGACACCGGCCCGCGCGCGTACTTGGTGTCATCGACTTCGGCCGTGGGCGTTCCATTGAGCCGCCCCGTCAGATGCGGTCCCTTCGCGGTGATCTCGACCGTGACCCACTGATTGCCGGAGTCGAACTGCACCAGCGGTTTCGCGACGTTGACGATGGAGCCGGTGCGTCCGGTCTGGTCGGCTCGCTTGTCGTTGATGTTCAGTTCGTATCCGTTCTCGATCCCCGGATCCTCGGGTTTCGTGATGCGGAACAGCACGCCGCCGTTGGAGTCGGGCGTTGTCCAGATGTCCGCCCGCAGCTCGAAGTCGCCGTACGACTCCCTCGTGACGAGAAAGCCCCTGGGCATGTCGGCTTCGATGATCCCGTCGACCACACGCCAGTTGGCATTGCCGGTCTTCACCCAGTTATCGAGATTCTTGCCGTTGAATAACGTCGTCCAGCCTGCGCCGGCCTGCGCCGCCGCGGCAGGGGTACGGGTCACGCCAGCGGCCCCGGCGAAGAACAGCGCGATCACAACTGCCGTTGTGCGCATCGCAATCACTCCTGAACAGGTGAAGGCCGGGATCATACTCGGTTTCGGGAACGTAGGGGCCGGCTTCAGCCGGCCCGCATCGCCACGCATGTTATAGTTTTTGTTTCTCGCGCCCTTAGCTCAGCTGGATAGAGCGTCTGGCTACGAACCAGGAGGTCGCAGGTTCGAGTCCTGCAGGGCGCGCCATTCCAACCGTTCCGGTTGGAATGGCAACGCCCCGCAGTTTCTAGGACACCTCTCAACTCGCTTCCGCTCGCCATTCGGCTCGCTCCGCTCGTTGAACCGGTGTTCGAGTCCTGCAGGGCGCGCCAATTTTCTCAAGGAAATTTGAAGATTTTGATGGCGCGAGTCAGGTGCGGCTGAGGCCGACTGACAAATGACTGACAGGTCGTAGCCGCTCGCGAGCAGCTGGACCTCAGTCGGGTCCATTGGGAGTACTCTGACCGGTATGCTGCCGACCATCGGACTGCCGCAGTTGGTGTTCATCCTGGTCGCTGTACTGATCATCTGGAGCATCTACCGTCCACGCGGACCGTTGTCACGCTGACGCTTGTCCGCTGACTGCCTTCAACTGACGGCGGCGCTCCCATACGCCCGTCAGCGCCTTCCGCAGCTCCTCGTCCGTGATGTTGAGATACCGCTGCGTTGTCTTGATGTCCGAGTGTCCGAGGATCAGTTGAACAGCTCGGATGTCGACGCCGTCCGCCAGCAAGCGGCAGGCGCCTTCGTGCCGCAGATCGTGCCAGTGGAGATCGATCCGGTTACTGGGATTCCAATGATCCCCGTCCGTGGGGCGATCGGCGAGCGCAGCCAGGCGGCCGGTGCGGCTCGCCAGCCGCGCTAGCGGTTCCGTCCAACGGGCGTTTGACAGGGGCCTTCGGCGGCGCGATGATCTGCGCCGTCCGCAGGGTAATTTGCGCCCTCTTCCAACCTGGGTCTTTTGATAGGCGAAATATCGGGTAACACGTCAACGGGCCGGTCAACGCGCTCCTGTGGAGGAATTAACGCTATGAAGACGTGGATGAACTGTTGTTCGCGCGGCGCATTGATCCTTGTGCTGACCGCCGGCGCCGCCTGGGCACAGGGGACAGCGCAGTTGAGCGGTACGGTTCGCGATGAAAGCAGCGCCGTGCTGCCCGGCGTGACCGTCACCGCAACGCAGACCGACACGGGCCTCATTCGCACGGGCGTGACCGATGAGACCGGCGGCTACCTGCTGCCGAACCTTCCGATCGGGCCGTACCGCCTCGAGGTCGCGCTGCAGGGCTTCAGGACCTACGTGCAGACCGGCATCGTCCTGCAGGTGGGCGGGACGCCGACGATCAATGTGGTGCTCGCCGTCGGCTCGCTGGAGGAGACGGTCAGCGTCGAAGCCGCGGCGCCGCTCGTCGACGTCCGCAGCGCGGGGATCAGCACGGTCGTGACCAACGAGGCGATCCTGGAGTTACCGCTGCAGGGACGCCAGGTCACCGACCTGATCGTGCTCGCCGGCGCCGCCGTGCAGACCGGCGGGACGGCCCGTGGCCTGCCCGGCGGCGTGTACATCTCCGTCGCCGGCGGCTTGCCGTTCGGCGTGGCCTACACGCTGGACGGGGCGGAGCACAACAACCCGCAGAGCAACGCCGGGCTGCCGATGCCGTTCCCCGATGCGCTCCAGGAATTCCAGGTGGCGACCAGCGGGCTCTCGGCCGACAACGGCATGAAGTCGGGCGCGTCGGTCAACGCGGTGACCAAGTCGGGGACCAATACGTTCCACGGCAACGGCTTCGAGTTCCTGCGCGATCGTCGGTTCAATGCGCCGGAGCATTTTGCCGCGTTCGGCCCGGACGGCAAGCAAAGGGATGATGGGCTCAGGCGGAACCAGTTCGGCGGCACGCTGGGCGGCCCCATCTTCCGCGACAAGCTCTTCTTCTTCGGCGGCTACCAGCGCACTTTCACGCGTCAGATTCCGACGAGCCAGATTTCGTACGTGCCGACGGCCCAGATGCTGGCGGGCGACTTCACGGCGATCACCTCGCCGGCGTGCAACTCCGGGAGGCAAATCACCCTGAGCGCCCCGTTCGTCGGTAACCGGATCAATCCGGCCCTCTTGAGCCCGGCGGCGAAGAACTTCACCGCGCTGCTGCCCAAGAGCACGGATCCCTGTGGCAGGTTCCAGTGGGAAACCGTCGACCGCAGGGACATTCATGAACCGATCGTGCGGCTCGACTACCAGGCGACCAGGAACCAGTTGTTCTTTGGCCGGTACATGCTTTACAAGAACGACTTCCCCGAACCGTGGGATGGCCCGGGCGACAACATCCTCAAGTCGTCGACTGAGGGCACCACGGACAAGCTCCGCGCGCTGGTTCTGGGTCAGACCCACGTCGTGAGCGCGGCGCTCGTCAACGCGGTCCGGTTCACGTGGAGCGCGACGGATTCGCACCGCTACCACAACCCGGGGCTTCCCAGCCCGGCCGATATGGGTGTGAAGATGTACGGCTATCCCACGTACGAGGGCGGCACCGAGAGCAGCCAGTTCGGGTTGGGCGCCTCCGGCATGTTCTCCACTGTCGGGAGCGGGGAGCGGAGGTCGAAACACAAGCTCTACGGGGTTTCCGACGACGTGACCCTGGTGCGAGGGACGCATCAGCTCGGCTTCGGCGTCAACACGCGCTACTGGAAATTTGACACGCGTTCGACCTCCCGCACCAGCGGCGCCTGGACCATTGACGGCAGCTTGACCGGGCACGCCCTTGCGGATTTCCTGACGGGACGCGTTGCGCGGCTCGAGATCGGCGGCCCCAGCATCCTGGATATCCACAACTGGTACCTGGGCACGTACGCGCAGGACGCGTGGCGCGTGTCGAACCGGGTGACGATCAACGCGGGCGTGCGGTGGGAACCGTACTTCGGCCAGTACGTCGAGAACGACGCGATCGTGATCTTCAACCGGGAGAACTACGACCGGGGCATCACGAGCAAGGTGTTCCTCAACGCGTCGGCGGGACTCATCTACCCGGGGGATGCGAAATTCCCCGACGGGAAGACCGGGTTGAACAAGCAGTGGGACAACATCGCGCCGCGTCTGGGCGTGGCGTGGGACGTCCGCGGGGATGGCCGCCTCGCCGTGCGGTCGTCGTACTCGATGGGGTATGACTTCATGGCGGGCGAGTACCACAACATCAACGCCGGGGCGCCGCCGTTCGGCAACCGCAGCATCCTCAACGATGTCAGCCTGGACAACCCCTGGGCCAACACGCCGGGTGGCGATCCTCACCCCATCTTCCCCAACCCCAACGCGGAGTACATCCCGTTTGGGGCCTTCGGCACGATGGATCCCGACATCAATTCACCACGGGTGCAGCAGTGGAACGTGACGGTCGAGCAGCAGCTGGGGAGCAGATGGGGCGTGTCGGCGAGCTATCTGGGCAGCTACTCCGACCGGCTCTGGGCGCAGACGGCCCTCAACAACGGTGTGTTCCTGGGGCTGGGCCCCTGCACGCTCAATACCTCCACCGGTCCGCGGTCCTTCCCGGTCTGCTCGACCACCGCGAACCTGAACCAGCGGCGCAAGATGTCGCTGGAGGATCCGATCAAGTCGGCCAGGATCGGCGCGCTCGATCTCAACTCGGACGTCGGCTGGCAGAAGTACCGCGGGCTGAAGCTGACAGCGCGGCGTCGGAGCGGGAACGGCGTGAGCCTCAACGGCACCTACACGCTGTCGAAGTGCGAGGGCACGGCAACCGCCGAGACCTTCAATCAGATCAGCCAGGGCTACTCGGATCCGGACAACCCGGAATTCGACGCCGGCCCCTGCGACCAGGACCGCACGCACCTGGGGACACTCAACGCGGGGTATCAGACGCCGGACGTTGGCAACGGGGTCGTGCACGCGCTTGCGTCGAACTGGCGGGTGTCGGGCATCCTGACCGCGCGATCGGGGAGCCCGCTCAACATCACCAGCGGCCGCGACAACGCGTTCACTGGTAGTCATTCCTCGATTCAGCGGCCCGACCAGGTCAGCGCTGACATCTATGGTCCAGGGAAAGACGCCTCCGACGTGAAACCCGGGGAGCCGATACTCAACTACT
>JAHFUO010000068.1 GCA_023265015.1 Acidobacteriota bacterium
GGTTCAGCGAGGCGAGCACCTGCGCTTCGCGGCTGAAGCGCGCGAGGCGATCGGGATCGTTCGCGACCGCCGGCAGCAACACCTTGAGGGCAACATCGCGATTCAGCTTCGTATCGCGAGCGCGATAGACCTCTCCCATCCCACCGGCGCCAATGGCGGAGAGGATCTCATACGGGCCGAGTCGAGCGCCGATTCCTAGGGCCATTCGAGCCTGTGCGTGCCGACATTATAGAGATTTTGAGAATTGCCACTCGTGCCGCGAGAGACCGTTGCAGAAACTGCCGTTTCGCGGGTCAGATCGCATCCAATCCCGAACAAATCACAGCGGCATGTCGCCTGCACGGCGTGTTGGCGGAGGGAAGATGGTACGATTGACGACGCGACAGCGCGAAGCTCTCATTGAGAAGGTACCGGATGTGGCCAATCTCGCAATGGGCTCGATGTTCTTCGGTCAGTTCTTGACCGACCGACCATTTTCTGCAGGATTGGCGGCTGCAGCCGCTACTGCTTCGATCCTGTTGTGGCTATTCGCCCTGGTGCTCGCCAAGGAGGACGAAAGATGACTGGATTTTTTGTTCTGCTCTACGGCATGGTCATCTTTTTCGGCATCATCACGTTGATCGACTGGCTCGGGCGACGAAAAGACCGACAATCGCGCAATCGCGCGGCGTAGGAATCCGATTCAACCAACAGCCGAAGGGCGGCACTCCGGACACGCCTACTGTTCCGGCGGAGAGATCAACGGAATCGTCTCTCGCTTGTTGCGGCGGTACACGCGAAAATCCTTCCGGTCGACCGTGATGACGCTGTGTCGTGGAAAGAGTTCGCTCATGCGGATGACGCACAGGTCGGCAAAATCGGGATCGCGGTCCGCATAGCGTTTCGCGAGCGCGATGAGCTGGGGTAGATGATCGTCACACGTGAAGGCGACCGTCACGAGTCCTTCCGTGACCATCGCCAACGCAAGCGATGCGCTCTGGAGGTGAAACGCCGTCTCAGCGAGGACGGCTTCGCACGTCAGCAGCGGTTCGGTGACCCGGCTGGCGATGCCGACGGCCCATTCATGATGGACGTCGTTCCGGTTCGCGAACGCGACCAGGAAGCCTGTGTCCGCGATGCCTTTCACCCGCGCGAAAATCCCTTGCGGCGGGAGAGATCCTTCGGGCCGCGCGCCGCGCCGGCGAGACGCATGAACGACTGGCGTGAGGACGCCTTGGCACGTTCGAGCTGGTCGCGAACGATCTTGCCCTGCGATTCACCGGTTTTGCGCGCTTCCTCCTGAAGCCACTCGGCCAGCGTCTTGTCAAGGCGTACGGTGAGTGTATGACCCATATGGCAGAATTGTAGTCGAACACTTCCTTGACGCGCAACAGGCCGACCTGCGTGCCACCGCTGCATCCGAAAGGCGGGTAGCTACTCTGCTTTGTGAACGGCGGTGACGACGCCAACAAGGAAATCGAGGCGGACGCGATCGCCGTCCTGCAGGCCGGGCGCGAGCACTTCCGGGCCGACGCGCGCCACGCGCATCTGACCGTCCGCTTCGTCGGCGAACTTGTAGTGGACGTCGTACGACAACTGGCCGTGAATGCTGATCGGCTGCACGCGGTGGAGCACGGCGTCCCTGCTGCCCTTGAGCATGAATCTATAGGTTACCTTCAAACGGCAGACGCACCTGTGGATCATCAGGCTCGGCGACCTCAGTCTCTGACAGGTTGTGAACGCTGACGCCGACGAGCCGCACCGGCCGCGATCCGGCGTCCGTCCGATCGAGGAGAGCAACGGCTCGGCGGACGATATTCTCCTCGTCGCGGGTTGGATCCTCGGTGTGGCTGCGCGTGATGGTCGTGAAATCGTTGTAACGAACCTTGATCGTCACCGTCCGCGCGTAGAGCGCCTGCCTGGCGAGCCATCCGGCCGCGTCGCGTGCCATCCCGTCGATCTCCCCGCGAATCTCCGCGATGTCGGTGAGATCGCGCGCGAACGTGTTCTCGCTCCCCGACGACTTCGGCTCGTGCTCCGCGACGACGGCGCGGTCGTCTTCGCCGCGCGCCAGCTGCTGCAGCCAGTCGGCCAGCGAGCCCACCGTCTCCCGCAGCAGCGTCGGATCGGTCGTGCGGATGTCGACGAGCTTCTCGATGCCGCGCGCGCGAAGCTTCCTGGCCGTGACGGGCCCGACGCCCCACAGCGCATCCACCGGCAGCCCCTGCAGAAACGACTCGATGCGCTCGGGCGCGATCACCGTCAGCCCGTCGGGCTTCTTCCATCCCGACGCAATCTTCGCGAGAAACTTGTTCGGCGCTACGCCGGCCGACGCGGTGAGTCCCGTGGCCGCGCGGATCTCCTCCTTGAGCCTTCGCGCGACGTTCATCCCCAGCGGCTCCTCCCATGCGTTCTCCGTGACGTCGAGGTACGCCTCGTCCAGCGAGAGCGGCTCGACCAGCGGCGTGATCGATCGGAACAGCGCGAACACCTGCTGCGAGACCGCGCGGTACTTGCTGAAGTCGGGATGGACGATGACGAGCGATGGGCAGAGTCGAACCGCCCTGGACATCGGGATCGCGGACCGGACGCCGAAGGTGCGCGCCTCGTAGCTGGCGGCGGCCACCACGCCCCGCTTGTCCGGGTCGCCGCCGACCGCGACCGGCAGGCCGCGAAGGGCAGGGTTGTCGCGCTGCTCCACCGACGCGTAGAACGCGTCCATATCGACGTGGAGGATGCGGCGGATCCCAACCCCCGGGGCGTTCATGAACGTCTTACACGATAACTCGTAGCCGGCTCGCAGCCGGCAGCCGGCGGCTCGCAGCAATTCGCTGCCCGCTGCCCGCTGCCCGCTGCCCGCTGCGGGCTGCCAGCTGCCAGCTGCCCGCTGTCAGCTGCGGGCTGGGAGCTACACACCCGTGGCGCCGAACCCGCCGCGCGTGACCTCCCGGATGTCGCTTACTTCCTGCCAGCTCACCCGGGGTGCGGGGAGGACAATGCCCTGGGCCAGGCGATCGCCCCGCTTCACAAGCACCTCGGCGCCGCTGATATTCAGAACCTGGACCATCACCTCGTCATTTGGCCCGCAGTAATCGGGATCGAGCACCCCGACGCCGTTGGCGACGAGAAGTCCGCGCTTGAGCGGCGTGCTGCTTCGGGCAAAAATGGCGAGGAAATGTCCGGAGGGCACCTCGATCACGAGGCCCGTCCGGACGAGCGCGATCTGTCCGGGCGCCAGCCTCACGTCCTGCGAGGCGGCCAGGTCGAAACCGGCCGCTTCATCGGTACCGTACGTTGGGAGGGGAATTGTGGAGTCCAGCCGTCTGATCTTGAGCCGCATCCGGGGAGCATACCAGTCGCGACGCGCGCCGACATTGACCATCGTACCATCGCACGTTCGCACCTTCGGACGCACCGTCGCACCATCGCACTATCGGACCGTCGCACTTCTGGTGCTTCTGCTTGCGCTTGCGACTGCGGCATCATCTCAATCGTTATCGGCAAAGCTGCCGCTCGATCCCGCGATCCACGTCGGGAAGCTTCCGAACGGGATCACCTATTCCGTCCGGCGGAACGCGCGGCCCGGCAAGCGCGTGTCGCTGCGGCTCGCCGTGAAGGCCGGCTCGATCGATGAGGCCGACGATCAGCGCGGGCTCGCGCACATGCTCGAGCACATGGCGTTCAACGGCACGACGCATTTCAAGCCGGGCGAGCTCGTTGCCTACTTCGAGTCGGTCGGCGTGGCGTTCGGCCCGCACGTCAACGCGTCCACGAGCTACGACCAGACGATCTACATGCTCGACGTGCCGACCGATCGCGCCGGCGCGCTCGACCACGGGCTGCAGGCGCTCAGCGACTTCGCGGGCGGCATGAGCCTGGAGGACAAGGAGATCGACAAGGAGCGCGGGGTGGTGCTGGAGGAATGGCGGCAGCGGCTGGGCGTCGCGTCGCGTCTCCAGGCCGCCACCGATCGCGCCGTCTACGGCCAGTCGAAGTACGCCGAGCGGCTGCCCATCGGCCTGCCGGAGACGATCCAGCACTTTCCCTATCAGCGTATTCGCGACTTCTACCGCGCCAACTACACGCCCGACCGCATCGGCGTCGTCATCGTCGGCGATCTCGACGCCGCGGCATCGGAGCGGATGATTCGCCAGTACTTCGGCGTCATCCCGGCGCGGAAATCCGCGAAGCGTCCGACCTACCCGGTTCCATCGCACACGGACACGCGCGTCTCCGTGGCGACCGACCCCGAGGCTCAGGCCTCGTCGGTCACGGTGCTCTACACGCGGCCCCTGCAGAAGCAGCAGAGCGTCGGCGACTATCGCCGCGGCATGGTCCGCGGTTTCTTCGAGGGGATGCTCAACAATCGTCTCGCGGAGATCGCGCGGCGCCCGGATACGCCATTCCTTGGCGCATCGTCGGGCGATGACACGCTCGGCCGCACGGTGGAAGCGTTTGGCGTCTCGGCGCGCGTCAACGAGGGTGGCATCGCGAAAGGGGTCGACGCGCTCGAGCAGGAGCTGGCGCGCGTCCGCCAGTTCGGCTTCTCCGCCGCGGAGCTGGACCGCCAGAAGAAGTCGATGCTGGCCTCGTACGAGCGCGCCTACAACGAGCGCGACAAGTCCGAGAGCCCGGGCTACGCATCGGAGCTCGTGAGCCTCTTCCTGAACGATGTGCCTGCGCCGGGGATTGAGCGCGAATACAACCTCGCGAAACAGCTCGTCCCCACGATCACCACGACGGAAGCCGCCGCATTGGCCCGCGAGCTCGTGACCGACACGAATCGCGTCGTGCTCGCGGTTGCGCCCGCGAAGAAGGGTCTCGCGCCCCCCACCGAGGCCTCGCTGCGCGTTGCGCTGCGCTCCGGCGCTGAAGCCAAGGTCACCGCGTGGAGCGATGGCTCCAGCGGAAAAGTGTTGATGCCTACGCGCCCTGTGGCCGGATCGATCACCGCGAAGCGCGAGATCCCCGAGATCGGCGTGACGGTCCTGACGATGTCGAACGGCGTCGAGGTGTGGCTGAAGCCGACGACCTTCAAGAACGACCAGATCATATTCACGTCGTACGCGAAGGGCGGAACGTCGCTCGTCCCGCAGGACGATTACCGCAGCGTCTCATTGATGCCCGCGCTCGTGGGCGCCGGTGGCGTCGGCGGCTTCTCGCCGGTCGACCTGGGAAAGATGCTCGCCGGGCAGATCGCGAACGCGTCGCTCAGCATGGGCACCTATACGCACGGTATTTCCGGCGGAGGCACGCCGAAGGATCTCGAGACGGCGCTTCAGTTGATGTACCTCGACTTCACCGCGGCGAATCACGATCCTGACGCGTTCGAGCTGCTGAAGCGGCGCCTCCGCGCCAACCTCGTCAACCAGGGGCAGAGTCCCGGCGCCGTCTTCGGCGAGCGCGTGCGTCTCGTCAACACGGTGAACCACTACACCGCGCGCGCGATGAAGCCGGAAGATGTGGACACGCTGGACCAGGCGAAGATGGAGGCGTTCTACAAGTCGCAGTACGCCAACGCTGCGGATTTCACGTTCTTCTTCGTCGGCGCGTTCAACGTCGATCAGATCTCGCCGCTGCTGGCCACCTACGTCGCTGCGCTCCCGTCGCAGGGAAAGCCGACGTCCAATATCGGCATGGCGCGCCTGCAGTTCCCGACCGAGGTGAAGAAGGAAGTCGTGAACAAGGGGCAGGAGCCGAAGAGCCAGACGGTGGTCACGTTCTTTGCCGACACCGGCCTCAACGAGCTCGAGATGCACCGGCTGCGCGCGGCGACCGCAATCCTCGAGCGGCATCTGCGCGATCAGCTGCGCGAGGAGCTGGGCGGCACCTACAGCGTGGGCGTCGACTACTCGAACACGCTTCCGCAGAGCGGGTACGGGACCACGTCGGTGGAATTCGGCAGCGCACCCGATCGCGCCGACGGCCTGGTCTCGACCGTGATGGTGGAGATCGACCGCATGCGTCGAGACGGGCCGAGTGCGGATGACGTGCAGAAGGTCAAGGAGACGGAGAAGGAAGGCCTCGAGACGTCGTACCAGCAGAACGGCTTCTGGCTCGGCGCGCTGCAGACGGCGCATCTGCTCGGCTGGAATCCCGTCAGCATCGCGCATCGGGCGGAGCGCACCGACACGCTGACGCAGGAGAACATCCACGACGCGTTCCGCAAGTACTTCCCCGCGGATCGTTACACCGTGATGATGCTGATGCCGGAGAAGCAGGGCGCAACGCAGTAATAGTTGTCACGAATCACTCGTTCGTTCACTTATCACCAGTGGCGGAGGCTCGAATGATGATGATACGAAGGCGCTTGTCGCAGAGACCGCCGTGGGTGGCGGTCCTCATCGGTCTTGCATTGACGGCTGTCGTCGCGAGCGTTCCAGCCTATGCGCAAATCGGCGGCGCGGCCAACGTTGCCGGCACCGTCACGGACGATTCCGGCGCAGCACTGCCCGGGGTCGCGGTCACGATCACAAACACGGCGAACGGCCGCGCGCAGTCGGTCGTCACCAGTGCGGATGGAAGGTACCGCGCGGTGCAGCTGCAGCCGGGACCGTACGAGATTGCCGCCGAGCTGCAGGGGTTTGCCACAGCGCGGCGGAACGTCGTGCTCGTCGTCGGCGCGGACGCGGAGCTGAATATCACGATGGGCGTTGCCGCTGTGAACGAAAACGTCACGGTGACGGGCGAGGCGCCCCTCGTCGAGGTGGCCAAGTCGCAGCCGTCCTCGGTGATCACGGCGACGCAGCTCGAGAGTCTGCCCGTGCTGTCGCGCAATTTCCTCGTCCTGGCGCAGCTGCTGCCCGGGGCGGGTCCCATCAGCCTCCGGAGCCCGTCGAACCTGCCGCGCAACGGCGTCACGAAGTTCGGCGCGGTGCCCGACGAACGCTACGCGTACACGACGCAGATTGACGGCGGCGACGTCGACGATGCGATCTGGGGCGTTCCGACGATCAACCTGAGCCAGGACGCGATCGCGGAGTTCAAGGTGTTTCGCAACCAGTTTGACGCGCAGTACGGCAAGGCGACGACTGCGGTGGTGACCGTCGTGACGAAGGCGGGCACGAACCAGATGAGCGGCACGGGGTATTACTTCGGCCGCGATAAGGCCCTGAACGCCAAGAATGCATTTGCCACCCAGGATCCGCCGTTCAAGCAGACGAGGGTTGGGTATTCGTTCGGGGGGCCGATCGCTCAGAACCGGACCCACTTCTTCACCGCGTACGAAGGCCTGTTCGTCGACACGGCGAGCATCGTCGCGCTGCCGGCCAGCAATCCATTCGCTTCGCTGGAGAATGGAACGTTCGCGAAGAACCAACGCAGGCGCAATTTCGACGCGCGGATCGATCACCGCATCAGCGATACGCACAACCTGTACGTGCGGTCGGCGTACGACTTCTATGCCGATTACGCACCCGTGAAGCCGCGACGGGTGCTCGATGGCGGCCTGCTGACGCTCGGCAACAACGAGTTCAGCGACTTCAGTAGATCGTACAGCACCGTGGCGGAAGAGAACTGGATCATGTCCGGCACGAAGCTCAACACGCTGCGCGCCCACGTGCTGATTCATCGCCTGTACGCGGAACCGGTGGTCTATGGGCAGTCCGTGTCGCGGCCGGGCTACACCTGGGGACAGCAGCAGCAGAGTCCGCAGCGGTTTCCGCGCGAGCGGCTGACGCTCACCGACGCGCTGCTCATCACCAAAGGAAAGCACGATCTGAACATCGGCGGCGAATTCACGAAGGGACATTACGCCTTCGACGCGCACCACAACGAGGGCGGCCTCTGGACGTTCAGCACGGATGCGCCGTTCGATCGGAATAATCCGGCGACCTATCCCCAGCAGTTCACGATTCGTGGCTCATCGAACACCATTGGACTTCTCGAGCACCCCGCGAGCCAGATCGCGGCCTACCTCTCGGACACCTATCGCGTGCGCCAGCGCTGGACACTGAACCTCGGAGTTCGTTGGGACTTCGACACGAACCTGCGTGACAACGGCGTCATCAACAGGATGCTCGACGACCCGCAGTTCAAGGGGATCGAGAACTTCCTGCACCGGAACCGCGGCGACCAGTTCGACGCGTTCCAGCCGCGGCTCGGGGCGACGTGGGACATCCGTGGGGACGGCACGCTGGTGGCGCGTGGCGGCTTCGGCGTGTACATCACGCGGGATCGGCAGTGGTTCTCGGTGGGCTCGCAGCACGCAAACTTCGGGGTCTCGCAGCTCATCACGGACAGGACCAAGCAGGGCCAGTGCTACCCGTCGATCGAGTGTGTCCTCGCCGGCGCCAGCGGCGGCACGCGAACGGTACAGCTCACCGATGACAACTATCAGTTCCCGTATCAGCGGACGTCAACCGGCGGTATCGGCTGGCAACTGACGCGCACGACATCGCTGGATCTGGATGCGGTGCACTCGTACATGCCCAACGCGCTCGGAGGAGCGGATGCCAATCTGCCGGCGAGCGGTGCGATCAGCGCCACCAACCCGCGTCCGGTGTCGACGCTCGGGCGCGTGACGTTGCAGAACTTGCCCAACACCAGGAGCTGGTACGACGCGCTGGAGATGCAGTTCCGGCAGCGCGTCCGCGGCGCGAACAGTCTGCAGGTGTCCTACACGCTGTCACGCGCCTTGATGGACGGCGTCGGGCGCGAAGCGACGCTCCGGTCGTACCAGAGGGCATCGCTGGCGGCGCTCGCGCAGACAGGGAGATCATACGAATACGGGTACAACCCGACCGACACGCGCCACAACCTCGCCATCTCCGCCTCGTTCGGGTTGCCGTTCGACATACAGATGAGCGGCATCGCACGGATCATCAGCAACGAGCCGCTGGGGGTCACCACCGGGCTCGATCTCGATGGCGACACCATCACCGTCGACCGGCCGCTGGGCTTGCCAGCCACCGTCGGACGAGGCGACGTGCAGAAGCAGCTCGACGTCATCAACGCGTACCGCGCAACGCTCAATCTCGCGCCGTTCGCGATGGACCGGATCAAGATGCGGGCTCCGGCGAAGAACGTCGACATCCGGCTTACCAAGCGGGTGAACCTCGGCCAGGCACGTCGCGTGGAGCTCTTCGCCGAAGCGTTCAACATCACCAACTTGGTCAACGTGATCGGCGGTAGTGGCAACATCCGGCTGGACTCGTTCAACGTGCCGACCGGCGCGCAGGACGCCCGGCAGATCCAGTGGGGGGCGCGCTACTCGTTCTAACGTCGGCGGCCTTGTCACGCGCGGACTTTCCGCCTACCCTAGTGGCTTCGGCGAGACATTGCCGGAGCGCCAAGGCGGGGGGCCTGCGCGTGACGTCGCCATCGGCCTACATCGCCTCGGAGGGAGTGCACAGTGGCAAATGATGATCGGGAGAAATCAGAGCGATCGGTGTCGCGCCGCGCGTTCCTCAAGGGAGGCGCCATTGCGACCGGAGCCCTGTCCGCGGCGCTGATTCCCGCTGTTGGCGCGGAAGCGCAGCTTCCTGACGCCGTCGAGCTGGATCCGCGACATTCGACGGTGGCCTTGAAGGTCAATGGCGTCGCGTACCGGAAAGAGATTCCCAATCGCACGACGCTGCTCCAGTTCCTGCGCGAGGACCTGAAGCTCACTGGCACGAAGATGGGTTGCGATCGCATGCAGTGCGGCGCATGCACCGTCATCGTGAACGGCCGGAACGTCTACTCGTGCACGACGCTTGCGGTCGAAGCGGCCGGCGGCGAGGTCCTCACGATCGAAGGACTCGCCAAAGACGACGTGCTGCATCCGATCCAGCAGGCGTTCGTCGAGCACAGCGGCTATCAGTGCGGCTTCTGCACGTCGGGCCAGATCATGAGCACGAAGGTGTTTCTCGATCGGATGCCGAATCCGACAGAGGACCAGGCGCGGCTCGCGCTGAGCGGCAACCTGTGCCGGTGCGCGGCCTACAAGAAGATTCTTGAATCCGTCATGGCGGCGTCCCGTCTGACGCGCGCATAGAGGACATCATGGCTCAACAGAACACGATCGCCGGTGGGCCACTGAACGTCGTCGGCAAGCGCGGTCCGAACATCGACGCGGTTGAGCGTGTGACCGGTCGCGCAAAGTACACGGGCGACATCGATATCCCGGGGATGCTGGTCGCGCGCGTGCTTCGCAGCCCGCGCCCGCACGCGCGCATCGCCGCCATCGATACCAGCAAGGCGGAAGCGGTGACAGGTGTCCGCGCCGTGATGACGTACAAGGATGCGCCCAAGGTCATGATCTGGGGCAGTCGTCAGTACGCCCTGAACGATCGTGTGCGCTTCAAGGGCGAGGCAGTCGCGATACTCGCCGCCGTCGACGCGGAAACGGCAGACAGGGCGCTGAAGCTCATCACCGTCGAGTACGAACCGCTGCCCTTCGTCCTCGATCCCGAAGAGGCGCTCAAGCCAGGCGCGCCACAGCTCTTTCCCGACGGCAACCTCGAAGGGCAACCGCGCATGCTCAATCGGGGCGATGTCGAACAGGGCCTGAAGGAATCTGACAAAGTCATCGAGCGTTTCTATCATTGCCCGACGATGTGGAGCGGCGGCATGGAGCCGCGCGCGTGCGTCGCGCAGTGGGATGGCGATCACCTGACGCTGTGGGCGTCGACGCAGGCCCCGTTCCGCGTGCACGGCAGCCTGACGGCCATGTTCAACGTGCCCGATGCGAACGTGCGCGTCATTTCGAGCTACGTCGGCGGCGGCTTCGGAACCAAGAGCGCGCCGCACACCGACGAAGCGCTCGCGGCGATGCTCGCGCGGAAGGCGCGGCTCCCCGTGAAGCTGCAGTACACGCGCGAGGAAGAGATTCTCGATTCCAACACGCGGTTCGAGACGAAGATCTACGTGAGACTCGGCGTCAAGAAGGACATGACGCTGCATGCGCTGGATGTGAAGGCGTACATCAACCAGGGTGCGTATCACACGCGCCTGGGCGGTCTCGGCAACCAGTCCACGCACGTGTACAAGTCGCCTCATGTGCGGACGGTGCAGTACCGCGTCCATACCAACATTCCGAACACCGGCCCGACGCGCGGCGTCGGCGACCCGCAGGAGACGTTCGCCATCGAGTCGGTAATGGACGAGATCGCCATCGAGATGGGGTGGGATCCGATGGAGTTCCGCCTGAAGAACATCAAGCGGAACGGGGACCCGATTGCGCGCGGCGCGGTGGGTACCGAGGACGGCCGCCTCGTCGCGCAGGCGCTCGATAAGTGCATCGAGGCAGGTGCCTCGCGCATGCAGTGGAATCGCCGCAACGCCGTTGCCGGCTCGCCGACCGGCACGAAGGCGCGGGGCATCGGCATCGCGTGCACCGAACGCGGCGGCGGTGCCGGACTCGCGGGCGCGTCCGTCCGGGTCAACCTCGACGGCTCGGTCCACGTATTGTTCGCCTCGACCGACATCGGCCAGGGCAGCCGCACGACGCTCTCCATGATCGCCAGCGAGGTGCTTGGCATCCCGCTCTCGCTGTTCAGGACGACGGCGGGCGACACCGAGATGGCCCCGTACGACGGCGGCAGCTATGGCAATCGCACGCTCCAGGGCACCGGCCGCGCCGTCGAAGCGGCCGCGCGCGCCTGCTTGCAGCAGATTCTCGCGGCCGCGAGCCCCACGTTGAACAATGCGGCGCCGGCCGATCTCGAGATTCGCGACTCCATCATCCGGGTGAAAGCCGACCCGGCCCGCCAGGTGAAGGTCGCAGACGTGATGCAGCGGCGCGGCCGCAGCGTGACGGGCGACGGCGCGACGGCGGCGCTGCAGACCGGCGTGGATGTCGAGCGCACGTCCGGCGCGCACTTTGTCGAGGTGGAAGTCGACAAGGAGACCGGCAAGGTTCACATCATCAAATACATCTCCGCGCATGACGTCGGTCGTCCCATCAACGTGACCATTGTCGAAAACCAGATCGAGGGGGGCACGATCCAGGGACTGGCGCTGACCCAGGGCGAAGAGATGCGTTTCGATGAGCGGACCGGCGCCTGCCTCACGGGCAGCTTCGTCGATCTGAAACCGCCTACGGCGCTCGACTTCGATCCCCGCGTCATCGAGGCGATCATCGTGCCGAATGAAGGCACGACGGGCCCGTTCGGCGGCAAGGGACTCGGCGAGAATCCGTGCCACCCGGGCATGGCCGCCGTGGCCAACGCGATCTACAACGCAACCGGCGTCCGTCTCCGCGAAGTGCCGTTTACGCGCGCGAAGATCCTGCGCGCGCTGAGCGAGCCGCGGCGGACGTAAGCAGACTCGGGGTCAGATTCGGGTGACGATTCGACTCACAATGAGACTTCGCTACGTGAGTCGGATCGCCACCCGAGTCTGACCCCGTTGGAGCGACACCATGATGGACAACTTCAGCTACAGCCGGCCCGCGACCCTCAAAGAGGCTGCCAACCAATTGGGGAAGGAGCACGGCAAGATTGCGGTCATCGCCGGCGGAACCGATCTGCTCGGCGAGATGAAAGACAATCTCGCCGCCCCCGAGCGCCTGGTGTCGATCAGACACATCGCGGACCTGCAGGGCGTTCGGGCATCAGCCAGTGGACTGCGCATCGGTGCGGCGACCCTGCTCGCGGACATCGTCGAGAATCCGATGGTCCAGGAGCGGACGCCGCTGCTCGCGATGGCGGCCGGCAAGGTCGGCACACCGCAGATCCGCAACATGGGAACGATCGGCGGCAATCTGTGCCAGCGGCCGCGATGCTGGTACTACCGCAACAATTTTCCGTGTTACAAGCACGGCGGCAACACGTGCTTCTCGGCGGCCGGCGAAAACGACTTCCACGCGATCTTCCTGGGAGGACCCTCGTACATCGTCCATCCGTCCGATACCGCGCCCGCCCTGGTCGCCCTTGGCGCAACGGCCCGGATCTCGAGCGGCTCACGCGAGCGGACGGTGCCGATGGACAAGTTCTTCGTCACGCCGCGCGAGGATGTGCGCCGGGAAAACATCCTTCTTCCAAACGAGGTCCTGACGGCCATCGAGGTGCCCACGGCACCCGCCGGATCCAAAGCGGTCTACGTCAAGGAGATGGTGCGCGAGACCTGGGACTTCGCACTCTGCAGCGTCGCCGCGATGGTGACAGTGAAGGACGGCATCGTGGCCGACGCCCGCATCGTGCTGGGTGGCGTGGCGCCGATTCCGTATCGCGTGGCCAAGGCGGAGGCGGCGCTGATGGGCAAGCCGCTGAATGAGGCAAGCGCTGCGGCAGCAGGGCTCGCCGCCGTCGACGGCGCGCGCCCCCTCGCGAAGAACGGCTACAAGGTGCCGCTCACCCAGGCGGTTGTGAAGAGAGCGCTGCTCTCGCTCGCGTAGATGATCACAGCACTGGATCTCCCGGCGCTGCTCGTCGAGTCGACTCGCGCGTTCAACGAGTACCGTGTGAATCATCCCGGCGAGCCGATCGTGCTCACCGGGGTCAACCTCGAGAGATGCAATCTCGCCGGCGCCGATCTTCATGGCGCGAATCTGTTCGAAGCCAACCTGGCGTGGAGCAACCTGGAAGCGGTCAATTTCGAAGGCGCCGATCTGCGTCGATGCTGGCTGGAAGGCTGCAATCTTGCGGGCGCCCGCTTCGACGACGCACGCATGGACTATGCGAACCTGCGGAGCGCGAAGCTGCGCGGCGCAACCCTCCGCCGCGTCACCCTGCGGTGGGGTACCTTCCAGCACGCCGACCTCCGGGACACGACCTTCGATGGCGCGAACCTGCGGCGCGTGGTGTTCTGCGATGCCGACCTGACCGGCGCCGTCTTCAAGGACGCCGACTTCGCCGAGGCGGATCTCCGCTGGGCGAACTATCAGATCGACGCCATCGAGTCCGACCTCGCGGGCGCCTGCATTCGATAGGATCCATCCTCGCAATAGAATCCCGGCGGGTCCGCCTTCGGCGGCACCCGCCCTACGTACGTTCTCCGGCGGGTCCGCCTTCGGCGGCACCCGCCCTATCGTACGTAGGCCGGGTTCCGCGGAGCGGACCCGGCGACACGCCGCGAAGCGGACCCGGCGACGCGCCGCGATATACTGAGCGGCCGCGATGCAATACATCTACACGATGAAGGGGCTCGGGAAGGTTCATCCTCCCGACTCCGTTGTGCTCAAAGACATCTGGCTGTCGTTTCTGCCGGGCGCGAAGATCGGCGTCCTCGGGTTGAACGGCGCGGGGAAGAGCTCGCTGCTGCGCATCATGGCCGGCGAGGATCGCGAGTTCATCGGCGAAGCGTTTCCGGCAGACGGCATCTCCGTCGGCTTCCTGCCGCAGGAGCCGCGGCTCGATCCGTCGAAGGACGTGCGCGGCAACGTCGAGGAAGGGGTCGCCGGGATCAAGGCGCTCCTCGATCGCTACGACGAGCTGAACATGAAGCTCGGCGAGGAGATGAGCCCTGAGCAGATGGACAAGCTCCTCGAGGAGCAGGGGCGCCTGCAGGATCGCATCGACGCGGTCAACGCGTGGGAGATCGATTCGCAGCTCGAGCTCGCCATGGATGCGCTGCGATGCCCGCCGCCGGACTCGGACGTGGCGACGCTGTCGGGAGGCGAGCGGCGCCGCGTGGCGCTGTGCCGCCTGCTCCTCAAGTCGCCTGATCTCCTGCTCCTGGACGAGCCGACCAATCACCTCGATGCGGAATCGGTGGCGTGGCTCGAGCGGTTCCTCAAGGAATACAAGGGCACCGTCGTCGCGGTGACCCACGACCGGTACTTCCTCGACAACGTGGCCGAGTGGATCCTCGAGCTGGATCGCGGATCCGGGATCCCGTGGAAGGGGAACTACTCGTCGTGGCTGGACCAGAAGCAGCAGCGGCTCTCGCTGGAAGAGAAGTCGGAGAGCAAGCGGCAGAAGACGCTGGCGCGCGAGCTGGAATGGATCCGGATGTCGCCGCGGGCGCGGCAGTCGAAGGGGAAGGCGCGCCTCAATTCCTACGAGGAGCTCCTCAACCAGGATGCCGCGCAGAAGATCGAGCAGGTCGAGATCTACATTCCTCCCGGCCCGCGGCTCGGCGACATGGTCGTGGAGGCACGGGGCCTGCGGAAGGCATACGGCGATCTGCTGCTCATCGACGATCTGAACTTCACGCTGCCGCGCGGCGGCATCGTCGGCGTGATCGGCCCGAACGGCGCCGGCAAGACGACGCTCGTCCGGATGATCACGGGACCGGAGAAACCAGACGAGGGCACGCTGCGGATTGGCGAGACCGTGCAGCCCGGGTGCGTGGACCAGAGTCGCGACGCGCTCGCGCCGAACAAGAGCGTCTGGGAAGAAATTTCCGGCGGGGAAGACGAGCTGACGATCGGCAAGCGGCCAGTGCCGTCGCGCGCGTACGTCTCGTGGTTCAACTTCAAGGGCGCGCAGCAGCAGCGGAAGGTCGGGACACTGTCGGGCGGCGAGCGGAACCGCGTGCACCTGGCGAAACTCCTCCAGCGCGGATCGAACCTGCTGCTGCTGGACGAGCCGACCAACGATCTCGACGTCGACACGCTCCGCGCGCTCGAAGAGGCGCTGCTCAACTACGCCGGCTGCGCGGTCGTGATCAGCCACGACCGCTGGTTCCTCGATCGCATCGCGACCCACATGCTCGCGTTCGAAGGCGACAGCCGCGTCGTCTGGTTCGAGGGGAACTACCAGGACTACGAGGCGGATCGGCATCGCCGTCTTGGCGCGGAGGCCGACACGCCGCACAGGATCAAATATCGCAAGCTGACACGGTAATCGCGGACCTGAAAGGTCCGCGCCGCAACGGACAGAGTAGGGGAGTCCGCGCCGCAAGGTCGGGAATAGGTGGAGTGTAGGGCGGCCCTTTACGGGCCGCCCGTAGAGGCGGGTCTTTAGACCCGCCCGGGAGGAGAATCATGAACGCGGATCAAGCGAAATTTCTCGTCGAGCATTACACGGGGCTAATGGAAGGCGAGGTGCCGGCGACGTGCAAGGTGCTGTCGGCCGTGAAAACGGGCAACGGCGACTACAAACCGGACGCGAAGTCCAGGAGCGCGCGCGAGCTTGCGGCGCACATGGCCATCTCGGACAACTGGTTTCTCCAGTCGATCATCGACGGCAAGTTCGAGTTCGATCCACAGGCCGCGGAGAAAGCGGAGTCCCAGTTCAAGAGCGCGGATGAGATCGTGGCGTTCTATCAGAGGACGCTGCCGGAGAAGCTGAAGCAACTGCGCGCGCTTCCGGGCGACACGCTCGCGCGCGAGGTCGACTTCTTCGGCTTCATGAAGATGCCGGCGGTGTCGTACCTCGGCCTCGCGAACAATCACAGCATCCATCACCGCGGCCAGCTCGCGGCCTACCTGCGCCCGATGGGATCGAAGGTGCCCGCGATCTACGGTGGCAGCGCCGACGAGCCGATGCAGGCGGCTGCCGTTCAGTAGGGATTAGGGATTAGGGATTAGGGATTGGGGATTGGGGATTGGGGATGTCCCCGATCCCCGATCCCCGATCCCCAATCCCCGATCCCCAATCCCCAATCCCCGATCCCTGATCCCCGATCCCCGATCCCTGCATGTTTCCAGATCTCCGCG
>JAHFUO010000069.1 GCA_023265015.1 Acidobacteriota bacterium
TCATCATCTCCGGCCGGCGTTTGCGGTGTCACTCCGCGATCCACCGAACCGAGCGCCGCGCAACCGCGGTTAAACGCATCGCCACGACGGTATGTGCCCGCGTTGTGACTCTGCGTCGGCGCTTCTTCATCTGCACCGTGGTGCGCAGACACAGAATACCGAGACCTGGCCCGCGGGCGTATGCGGACTCTATCCGCTACCGCCAAACAGAAAAGGGCGCCGCGATGGGCGCCCTTTGAAGAATCCGTTGCGCAAACTCGTTGCAAACAGGAAGGTAAGAAGTGGTCGGGGCGAAAGGATTTGAACCTTCGACCCCTCGGTCCCGAACCGAGTGCTCTACCAGGCTGAGCCACGCCCCGACGGTCCGTTAAGACTATCAGATCTCACGGGAGCGTGTCCGGCACGAACTGGTCGTCTGGCTTCGCCGGCGCGAGCAGCGGGTTGACGCCGCGCACGTTCGCGCCGTGCGAAAAGACCAGATTGCTGCCGGTCCCTCCAAGCAGGACGAGCCAGACAAGACCCGCCGCCGCGATCGCCATGTAGTACGGCTGCCTCCCGGCGTCCACACCCTTGCCTCGAGATACGAACCGCCACGCGATCACGAGCCACACGCCGCCGGCACCGAACAGGCCAAGCATCTGATGCGGCTTGATGTACTCGATGAGCGGCGTCTGCTCGTACGCCTCGTGCGCCTCGAGCCCGGTGACGACCGAAATGATGGCGGCGATCCCGCCGAGGATCAGCGCGATCCACGAACACTCGTTCAGCGCTGGACGCCCACGCGACGCCAGCGAAAGTCCGAAACTCAGGGCCAGCAGCCCGATCGGGAAATGAACGGAGATCGGATGCAGATCGCGAGTGATGTTCGCGGCGAACTCAAACATTGGCCGGCGTATCGAGCGGCAGATCCTCCAGATACTTCAGCGCATCATGCGCCGTCATGTCCGGTTGCAGCGGCGTGATCGAGATGTAGCCGTCGCGCACGGCCTGGTAGTCGGAGCGATCGTGCGGCTCCCAGTCGTTCTGCCCTTCTTCGATCCAGTAGTACGCACGTTTGCGGGGGTCGACGCGCTCGTCGACGACGGTGATGTGGTTGCGCTTCGCCTGCACCGTGATGCGGAAGCCCTTGTTGGGGCCGAACGGCACGTTGATGTTGAGAAACGTGGACTTCGGGATCCCGCGCTCGAGCACGAGCTCGGCCACCGTGGCGGCCGCCTTGGCCGATGGCCCGAACTCGAACTGGTTGCGACGGTTCTGCGTGGACACCGCGATGGACGGAATTCCGAGCAGCGCGCCCTCGAGCGCGCCCGACACGGTTCCCGAATAGGTCACATCGTCGCCAAGGTTCCACCCGTTGTTGATGCCCGAGACGATCAGATCCGGCTTCCCCTTCAGCACGTGCGAGATCGCCAGGTTGACGCAATCGGTCGGTGTACCGTCGATCCCGAATGTCCTCGGCGCGATCCTCTCAATGCGCAGCGGCCGCCGGAGCGTCAGCGCGTGGCCGATGGCGCTGGCTTCCTGCATCGGCGCGACCACCGTCACCTCGGCAAGACGCGCCAGCGCCTCTGCGAGCGCCTTGATGCCATCCGAGTGGACGCCGTCGTCGTTCGTCACCAGTATTCTTTGCATCGGAACCTGCAATTGTACACGTCGTTCACGCTTCTCTGTTCTCGGTTCTCGGTTCGTGTTCAAGTTCGGTTCGGGGTTCGGGGTTCGTGCGAACGAACAGCAGCAGCACGGCCGCCGCGCCCCCAAGCGATGCGCCCATGGTGAACGCCGCGGGCGCGCTGAAGTGCTCGTAGACGTACCCGAACACGATGCTGGCGATCAGCGCGCCGATCCCGATCGTGGCGTTGTAGACGCCGAAGGCGGCGCCGCGGCGATCGTCCGGCGTGAGGTCGGCCACGAGCGCTTTCGCTGGTCCCTCGGCGAACGCGAAGTACACGCCGTAGAACAGGAACCACGCGATGAATGCCCGCGGGCTCGTTGACACCGCGAAGCCGAGATACACCAGCGCATAGACGAGCCACCCGGCAATGATCATCTGCTTGCGCCCGAGTCGATCCGACAGCGTGCCGGCCCAGGTCGACAGTGACGACTTGACGACGTGGATGGAGGCCCAGAGGAGAGGCACGTACGTCGCCCCGCCGAGCGCGGCGGACAGACGAAGCAGCAGGAATGCGTCGGCGGAGTTGCCCAGGCTGAAGACCAGGAGCACGCCCATCAAGGCGATGAGGCGGCCCGGAATTGGATGGTGGGTAGTGGTTGGATGGTTGGTGGTTGGGTGGTTGGTGGTTGGATGGTTGGTGGTTGGCGGATTGGGAGGTCCGGCATCTTCGTCAACGAAGAACAGCATCGACACGGCGATCGCGCCCGGAATCGCTGTGAGACCAAACAGCAGGCGGTAGCCCTCGGGCACGAAGAAAAGGAACACCGTCGCGACGAGCGGGCCGATGATCGCGCCAACGTGATCCATCGCCTCGTGGAAGCCGAAGATGCGACCGCGCGTGGCGGGCGTTGCGAACTGCGCGAGCAGCGCATCGCGTGGCGCGCTGCGGATCCCCTTCCCCGTTCGATCGAGCACCCGAATCAGCAGCACCTGCGGCCAGGTCGTCGTCAGCGCGATGAAGGGGCGGGCAATCGACGACAGCGCATAACCGGCAATCACGATCGGCCGGCGGCGGGAGCGGCGGTCGGACCAGTAGCCCGAGGCGACCCTCAAGAGGCTGTTGACCGCCTCCGCGACGCCTTCGATGATGCCGAGCGAGACGGCGCTCGCGCCAAGCACGCGGGAGAGGTAGACCGGCAGCAGCGGATAAATCGTCTCGGTCGCGGCATCGGTGAAGAGGCTGGTCCAGCCGAGGAACCAGACCGGACGCGGAATCGCCGATTTTTCGACCGTATCGCGCCGCATGCCGTCCGATTCTGCCACGCGCAACCTTGAGTCGCCCCATCACCGGGGTCTGACCCCGGTGATGAGCTGTACCGGGGTCTGACCCCGATCCGTTACGATGAGATTACGTGCCTACCCTGCAAGACGCCCTCGCCGCGCGGACGCGTGACGCCGCGCCGGAGCTGGTCGAGCCTCTCGGCCCGCCTTCGCACGACGCCTCTGATCGCGCTTCGGCGGGCAAGCGTCGGCTGCGTTGCCACGCCTGCGGTCACCAATGCCCGATTCCCGAGGGAGCGTCGGGCGTCTGCAAAGTGCGGTTCAACGAAGGCGGCCGCCTGCGCGTGCCGTGGGGCTACGTGGGCGGCGTGCAGTGCGACCCGGTCGAGAAGAAGCCGTTCTTCCACGTCTATCCGGGCGCCCTGGCGTACAGCTTCGGGATGCTTGGCTGCGATCTTCACTGCAGCTACTGCCAGAACTGGGTGACGTCTCAGGCGCTGCGGGATCCCCAGGCGGTGGCGCCGCCGCGCGACACGACGCCCGAATCGCTCGTGCAGGATGCTCTTCGCCAGGGCGCCAGGCTGGTCGTCTCCACGTACAACGAGCCGCTCATCACGGTCGAATGGGCCGTGGCGATCTTCACGCGGGCGCGCGAGCATGACCTCGCCACCGCGTTCGTCTCGAACGGCAACGGCACCCCGCGCGTGCTCGAGTATCTGCGGCCGCACATCGACGCCTACAAGGTCGACCTCAAGAGCTTCGACGATCGTCACTATCGCGAGCTTGGGGGGCGGCTGCAGCCGATCCTCGACACGATCCGCTGGCTGCACCGCGCCGGCGTGTGGATCGAGATCGTGACGCTGTTGATCTCGGGCTTCAACGACAGCGAGGCGGAGCTGCGCGGCCTGACGCAGTTCATCGCGAGCGTGTCGCCCGACATCCCGTGGCACGTCACGGCGTTTCACAAGGACTACCGGATGACCGACCCGGCGGACACGACGCCGGCCATGCTGCTGCGGGCGGCAGGCATCGCGCGCGAGGCGGGGCTCCGGTATGTCTACGCCGGCAACCAGCCGGGCCGCGTGGGCGATCTCGAGCACACCCACTGCGCACGTTGCGGGGAGCGGGTGATCGCGCGATACGGCTACGCGATCCAGGAGTACCGGCTCACCCCAGAGGGCGGCTGCCCGCGCTGCTCCGCGAAGATCCCGGGGCTGTGGGCCGCCGGGTTCGACGGCCAGCGCACCGCGTACCCGTTCCTTCCTCACGATCGAACGCGGCTACAAAGACACCGGGTGTGATTGTCCCGCCCGGCGTTATGAGAAAATCACACCCGGTGTCTTAATGCCCAATGACACATTCGGACGTCCGCTCCGGAACCTGCGCGTGTCGGTCACCGACCGCTGCAACCTGCGCTGCGCCTATTGCATGCCCGAGCAGGAGTACGTCTGGCTGCCGCGCGAGGACATGCTTCAGTTCGAGGAGATCGAGAAACTGGTCGACGTGTTTCTCGACGAAGGGGTCGACAAGGTGCGCCTGACCGGCGGCGAGCCGCTCCTCCGGCGCGATCTTCCCGTGCTGGTCGGCCGCCTGGCCGCGCGCTCGCGGATTCACGACCTCGCCCTCACGACCAACGGGGTACTGCTTGCCGAGCATGCGCGGTCGCTCCGCGAAGCCGGCCTGCACCGCGTGACGGTGAGCCTCGACACGCTGCGGCACGAGCGGTTCCGCGATCTCGCGCGCTACGACGAGCTCGATCGCGTCCTCGACGGCATCGGCGTCGCCGCGCCGCTCTTCGGCGGTCTGAAGATCGATACCGTCGTCATTCGCGGCGTCAACGATGACGAGCTGGTCGACATCATCGAGTTCGGCCGGACGCACGGCGCCGAAGTGCGATTCATCGAGTACATGGATGTCGGCGGCGCCACGCAGTGGTCGACCGGGCGCGTCGTGTCGAAGGCCGACATGCTGGAGACACTGGCGCGTCACTACGGCGCCATCAGCGCGTTACCGGAAGAGTCGTCCGCGCCGGCGCGGCGCTATCGCCTGCCTGACGGCGCCGTCTTCGGGATCATCGCGTCGACGACCGCGCCCTTCTGCAGCGACTGCGATCGCAGCCGGCTGACCGCGGATGGAATGTGGTATCTCTGCCTGTACGCGACCGAAGGCGTGGATCTTCGGCGCGCCCTGCGCGCAGACGCGTCGCACGATGCCATCGCGTCGATCATCCGGGGCACGTGGGAGCGGCGCCGTGATCGCGGCGCCGAGGATCGTCTCGCGAGCAGCAACCGCTCGCCGCTCATTTCACTGGATCGCCTGCGGCGTGATCCCCACCTGGAGATGCACACGCGCGGCGGTTGACGACACCACGAAGCACACGAAATACACGAAGAAGAAATATTGATTTACGGATTGGCGGGCGTGCCGCAGTACTGATCGAACGCCGCGGTCAGCTTTTCGGCGATCTGGCGCGCGTCTCGATTCTCGATCTCGCTTCGCTGCAGCATGAACACGAGCGTGCCGTCGCGCAGCAGTCCCACTGACGGCGACGAAGGTGGATACGGCGCGAAGTAGCCGCGCGCGCGATCGGTCGCCTCGACGTCGGCGCCCGCGAACACCGTCGCGACGACATCGGGACGGCGTTCGTGCTGCAGCGCGATCGCGACCCCGGGTCGCGCCTTGCCGGCGGCGCACCCGCACACAGAGTTCACGACAATCATGGTGACGCCGGGCGCGGCCACGGCCTGGTCGACGTCGGCCGCCGTACGCAGCTCGCGCGCGCCGAGGCGGGTCAACTCCGCCCGCATGGGCGCGATGAAGAGTTCGGGATAGGGCATGGTCTACCTACTTTAGATCAGTTGTCAGTTGTCAGTTGTCAGTTGCCGGTGGTCAGCTCCCAGTCGTGTTCCGCTTGTGATCGAGCTGAGAACTGGCTGCTGGGAACTGAAAACTGCGTTAATCGAGAACCTGCCGCACCTTGCGCAGCAGATCCCCGGGCGTGAACGGCTTCTGCAGAAACACGCCGCCGTCGGCGAGCAATCCGTTGCGCACGATCGCATTGTCGGTGTAGCCCGACATGAATAGCACGCGCACGTCGGCCCGGGTCGCCTTGAGCTGCTTGGCCAGGTCGACGCCGCTCGGTCCCGGCATGATGAGGTCGGTCAGCAGGATATCGATCCGGCCCGGGTGACTGGACGTGAGCGCGAGCGCGTCCACCGCGTTTGCCGCCTCGATCACGGTGTAGCCCGCGCCGGACATGATCTCGCGCGCGAGCCGCCGGATGACCGGCGCGTCTTCGACGAGCAGGACCGTCTCGCTGCCGCGCGACCAGTGCCCACGCACCGGCTCAACGTGATCGACCACCGGCTGATCGCTCGAATCCACCGGCAGGTAGAGCTTGAACGTCGTGCCGACACCGGCCTCGCTGTACACCCAGATATTGCCGCCGCTTTGCTTGACGATGCCGTACACCGTGGCGAGGCCGAGCCCCGAACCCTTCCCCGCCTCCTTCGTCGTAAAGAACGGCTCGAAGATGCGCGCCTGGATGTCGAGCGGCATGCCGACGCCGTTGTCGCTCACCGACAGGCGAACGTAGCGCCCCGTGCGCACCCCGACGTGCGTTGCGCAGTAGTCGTCATCGAGCACGACCTCGGCGACCTCCATCACGAGCCGGCCACCGCGCGGCATGGCGTCGCGCGCGTTGACGACAAGGTTCACGAGCGCGGATTCGAGCTGGCTCTGGTCGGCGAGGATGGACGGCAGATTCTCGGCGCAGACGATCTCGAGATCGATGTGCTCGCCAATCAACCGGTGCAGCATCTCCGCAAGCGCGGTGACGGTCGCCTTGAGATTCAGGCGCGTCGGGTGAAGGACCTGGCGGCGCCCGAAGGCGAGCAGTTGCCGCGTCAGCGCCGACGCCCGATCGGCGGCTGACAGGATCTCTGCCACGTTTCGCGCGGCCGCCTCGTTGCCTGAGACCTGTTCGGCGACGAGCGTGCCGAATCCGACAATCGCCGTCAGGATGTTGTTGAAATCGTGCGCGATGCCGCCGGCGAGTTGCCCGACGGTTTCCAACTTCTGCGCCAGGTAGAACTGCCGCTCGAGTCGCTCGCGATCGGCGAGCACCGTGGCCAGCTGTGCCTCGCGTTCGCGAAGCGCTTCCGCCGCCTCCCGGTCCGCGTCGCTCGCCCCGTTCGGCAGGCCCGGGAATCCGTCGCCGCCCGGGACCGACTCGACGACATATTCGCGGCCGGTGTGGCTCCGCAGCAGGGACTCGATCAGCGCGCGCGTCTCGACATCCGCATCGACAACGAGCAGTCGGATCGGGTCAGGGAGCGACTCCGGAAACATCTCGGCTACACCGCCGGCAGGGGCGCAACGCTCAGAAACGCTTCCACGTGATCGCGCGAAAACCTCGCGTGCGCCGCCTCGCCGTGCAGATGACGGGCCGCCTCCTCGGCCGAGAGCGCCGGTCGGTAGGGGCGATGCGAGGTCAGCGCGTCGAATACGTCCGCGATGGCGACGATCTGCGCCAGCAGCGGAACCTCATCGCCTCGAAGACCCTGGGGATAGCCGCTGCCGTCAAGCCGCTCGTGGTGGCATCTGATGATCGGACGCACGGCGCGCAGCGATTGCAGCGGCGCGCAGAGCGAGTCGCCGATGTCGGGATGTTTCTGCATCAGCTCGAATTCGGCCGGCGTCAGCGGGCCGGGCTTGAGGAGCACCGCGTCGGGAACGCCGACCTTGCCGACATCGTGCAGGTAGCCGCCGCGATGCAGCGCCTGGAGGTCCGCCTCGCCGAGGCCGAGCGTCTTGCCGAGCATGACGGCGTGCCGCGCGAGCCGCTCGCAGTGGCCGTTCGTCATCGGGTCGCGCGCCTCGATCGTGAGCGCCAGCGTCATGAACGCGGCTTCCGCCGAGTCGAGCGCGTCGACCAGATGCTTCATGCGCGTGAGCGATCCGACGCGCGCGCGCAGCTCCATCGGATGCACGGGCTTGGAGAGGAATTCGTCGGCGCCCGCCTCGATGCCCTTGATGCGATCCTGTAGGTCGCTGAGGCCGGTGACGAGCACGACCGGCGTCAGCCGCGTCGCCGGGTCGGACTTGAGGCGGCGGCACACCTCCAGTCCATCCATCCGCGGCATCGTCACATCGAGAAGGATGACGTCCGGGTGGCTCTCGTGCACGGCCGTCAGCGCCGCCGCGCCATCCGGGACGTCAATCACCTCATGGCCATCCGATGTCAGCAGCTTTCGGTAGAGGGCCCTGATGCTCTCCGTGTCGTCCGCGACCAGCACCCGGCTGCGGCGCGGCGACTGCAAACCGAACTCGATCATGCGATGTACCCCACTGACTCGCCGTTCGTGACCACTCAGGCCGGGCCGCTGAGCCGCGCGCCCACCGGGACGCGCTGGTGCAGGCCATGCCGCTCGAGCTGACGATAAAAAGCGCGGCGGCTGATGCCGAGCAGCCGCGCGGCCACCGCCTTGTTGCCGCGTACCTGCTGCAGGGTTCGGATGATGTGCTCGCGTTCGACCTCCACGAGCGGCGCAGGGTTGTTGTCGGATCGCAGCCCGACGGCCGCCGACGCCGTACCTGACGCGGCGGCTGCGGGAACGAGCCGCTGCTCCTGCATGCTGCCCGACAGATCGCCCTCGCCGACGAAGTCTCCATCCGCGAGGATGCACGCCCGCTCGATCACGTTGCGAAGCTGGCGCACGTTGCCATCCCAACCGGCGTTCGACAGCAGACGCTCCGCGCCGGGTGTCAGGCCCACCAGCGGCTTGTTGAACCGCTGCGAGAAGCTGCGGACGAACGCCGCGGTCAGGTACGGAATGTCTTCGCGGCGCTCGCGAAGCGGCGGCAGCCTGATCTCGACGATGTTGAGACGGTAGTAGAGATCGTTGCGGAACCGGCCCGCGGCAACGTCGATGAGCAGGTCGCGGTTGGTGGCGGCGATCACCCGGACGTCGATCGTCCTCGGCTCCAGCGAGCCGACTCGCTGCACTTCTCCCTCTTCGAGGACGCGCAGGAGCTTTGACTGCACCGGAAGCGGCAGCTCGCCGACTTCGTCGAGGAACAGCGTCCCGCCGTCGGCCGTCTCGAAGAGCCCCGCCTTGTGATCGGTGGCGCCGGTGAAGGCACCACGGACGTGGCCGAACAGCTCGCTCTCGAACAGCGTCTCCACCACCGCCGAGCAGTTCACCGTGACGAAGCGCTTCGCGCTCCGCGGCCCGAGCTTGTGCAGCCCGCGCGCGACGAGCTCCTTGCCGGTGCCGGTCTCGCCGGTGATGAGCGCGGTGCGCACGTGCGGCGCCAGCCGGCGGATCAGGCTGAACACGTCCTGCATCGCCGGACCGCGTCCGACCATGCCGCAGAACTCGAGGCGCTGCGCCAGGTCGCCTTCCAGCGTCAGGACCTCGCGCCGCTGCTCCGCCTCTTCGCGAATCGTCGCGAGGAGCTGTCGCAGCCGCTGCAGGTCGAAGGGCTTCGTCAGGTAATCCAGCGCGCCGAGCTTCACGGCTTCAACGGCGCTGTCGATCGTGGCGTAGCCGGTCATCAGCACCACTTTGCAGCGGGGGCTGACGTCGCGGATCGAGCGGAGGACGTCGAGACCGCTGATGCCGGGCATCCGCAGGTCGAGGAGCACGAGTTCGGCCGGCCGATGACGCAGCTGCTTCATGGCGTCCTCGCCGGTGATCGTGGTGGCGACGTCGAACCCTTCGGCGAGCGCAACCGTGCCGATCAACGTGAGAATCGCGCGGTCGTCATCGACGACAAGGAGCCGGGGACGTTGATTCTGCATGTCTGAAATCTGCAAGTGGGCGCACACAAAAGCGTGTGGCGCGCCACAGCTTTGGGAGCAACGGGGGCACCGGACCGCCCGCCTGGCCGCACGCTTGTGGCGTGGCGCTTAACTGATTCTATCGACGTGACTTGCCCCCGGCTTTAGGCGCCGTAGGGCATTGGCCTACACCAGGCCGGCGTCAGTTTCCAGGCGAAAACCGTGCGTACGTGGCACGGAAGGACGTGCGTCGACGCCCACCTTGAGTCGCTGCGTACCCGAGTCTGACTCGTTACCTGAGCGAAGGGCCGTGGGCGCGCAGCCACGCGCGCGCCGCCCGATAACCCGGACATGCGTCAGCGAGGAACCGCCAGTACGCCGGCGAGTGATCCATGCGCCGCAGGTGCATCAACTCATGGAGCATCACGTACTCGCTGACCCACTCCGGCATCAGCACCAGCCGCCAGTTCAGGCAGATGTGCCCGTCGCGCCCGCAGGATCCCCAGCGCGTGCGCTGATTGCGCACGCTCACGCGCGACACGCTCAGGCTGTGCTCCGCCGCAAGCGCCGTGAGGCGCGGCGGCAGCTCCCGCCTGGCACGCTCGCAGAGCCCGCGCCGCTCTTCAGCGCCGTGCGCCGGATTCAGCAGCCGGGCGCGCTGACGCTCGACCCAGGCGACATGCTGTTGGGCGAACGCGGCGGCTTCGCGCCGGGATCCTCCGCGCGGAATCGTCACGCGAAGTCGTCCATCACCATCGACGCGGAGGAGGTAGCGCCGCGCGCGTCGATGTCGCACGTAATAGGTTGTGGGCGGGGATGCACTCGCGTCCGGCGCGAATGGCAGATCCAACTGCATCCTCGAGGAGGATAACCTATCCCCGGAGCTCACTTGAGTTGACGGATCGTAGGGCGGGCCTTCACGGCCCGCCAGGCGCGGCGTAAAGCCGCGCCCTACGTCAACTCAAGTGAGCTCCGCGGCTACGTGCCAGGCGTCCGGGCGGCGGGACCAAGCAGGCGATGGCCGGCGCGCGAGCCGGTGAGCCCTTGCGTCGTGAGCGTGATCACCCCGTTGACGATCACGTACTGAATCCCGGCGGGGTACTCATTGGGCTTTTCGTAGCTGGCGCGATCGCGGACGGCAGCGGGATCGAACACGACAACGTCAGCGAAGAAATTTTCGCGGATGATGCCACGCTGCGGGATCCGGAAGATGTTGGCCGGCAGCGACGTAACGCGGCGCACGGCTTCCCGCAGGTCCAGCACGTGCTCCTCGCGGGCCCACTGCCCGAGCAGGCGTGGAAACGCGCCGAACGCGGCGGGGTTGGTCGTCGCCGGCGCAGAGGCGGCGGTCACCGCAGCACTGTTCGTCCCGATCGCGACGCTCCCGTACCTCAGTGCCTCGCGGGCCGGCGCATCCGACCCGCCTGCCATCGCTGCGTACGGCGCCACCGTTCCGAACGCTCTCAGCCCGCGCGTCGCGGCTGCGCTCAGACGCACCAGGACCTGCGACAGGGTATTCGCGTCGGGCGGATTGAGCAGCATCAGATCGCTCAACACCACCGGAGTACGAGCCTGCGTGGCGAGCGCGAGTATCTCGGCAGCGCCGTCGGCAGGCGCGGCACCGCCCTTCAGCGTTGACAGCAGGAGCCCACCATGCTGACCGGCGACCCCCGCCAGCACGGTCAAGTCCGCCACATCCGCCCCGTCGCCACACACGCCAAACGCGCCGGCGCGCATCGCGGAGTCGACGAAAGCGGCGCCGGTTCCTTCCGCTCGCGCCAGCGACACCGGCACCAGGGTACCGACGTTGATCGCCGTTCCGCGCGATTCGAGCTTCTGAAAATACCCGGCGGGCCCGTTCCAATCGAAGGCGATCCCGTACGGCTGCAACGCCGCCGTATCCGCCGTGCGCATCGTCCAGAAGACCGGGCTGTTGTCGCCGATGATCTCGGTGGTGATCCCCTGGCGAAGATGACTCTCGCCGTAGCCGTCCGCAAGCAGCGTGATGCCCGATTGTCCGCGCGCATCGATGAAGCCTGGCGCCACGGCCTTGCCGCTGGCATCGATGACCACCCGCGCGCGACGCCCCGACAGATCGCCGATGGCGGTGATGCGGTCGCTCTTGAGGCCGACGTCAGCGCGCCGCACGCCGTCCGGTTGGCCGGTACCGTTGTACACGGTGCCGCCGGCGATGACGACATCGAACTCAGGCTGCCCCGAGCATGCCGCGCCGAGCACGCACAGCGCGGCGAGCACGTTCGCGCTCGGCACGAATCGGGGCGGGACGTTCATCGGGTTACGCGCCACTATAATCCGAAGCAGTCTTCCGCGATCGATGACCGAGGTTCTTCACGTCGACCCCACTGATCCCCATCCTGCGGCGATCGCGCGTGCCGCCGTGTGCCTGCGCCGCGGCGGCCTCGTGGCCTTCCCCACCGAAACCGTGTACGGCCTCGGCGTCCATGCGCTCGATCGCGCCGCGGTCCTGAAATTGTTCGCCGCCAAAGGAAGGCCAGCGAACGATCCACTCATCGTGCACGTGGCGGCGATCGACGATATTGCGTCGCTCGTCACCGAGATGCCACAGAGCGCACGCGATCTCGCGGCACGCTTCTGGCCAGGGCCACTGACCCTGGTGTTGCGCCGGTCGAGCGCGGTGCCCACTGAAGTCACCGCGGGCCTGGACACGGTGGCCATTCGCATCCCGTCGCATCCTGTCGCCCGCGCGCTCATCCACGCGGCGCACATTCCCGTCGCCGCGCCCAGCGCGAACCTCTTCTCGCGACCGAGCCCGACCACCGCCGATCACGTGTTGGCCGACCTGAAGGATCGCATCGACATCCTCCTCGATGCCGGCCCTGCGCCGGTGGGGGTCGAGTCGACCGTGCTGGATCTGTCGGTGGCGCCGCCAACGGTCCTCCGGCCGGGCGCCGTCAGCATCGAGATGCTCCGCCAGGTCGTCCCGGACGTCGGGCTGCGCACAACCTCCGCGCCCGCTGCTGCGATGCCATCACCCGGCCTGCTGTCGAAACACTACGCACCGCGGGCGCCGCTGACGCTCTATGAAGGCGAGCGCGTCCCGGCTCTGCGGCTGCTTCTCCGCGATGCGGAGACGCTCATCGATCACGGCAACACCGTTGTCGTCCTGGCATTCACTGAAGACATCGAAGCCTTGCGTGACTTGTCAGTACGCGTTGTCGAGCTCGGGCGTGAGCGGAACCCGGCTGAGGTCGCCGCGCGGCTCTATGCCGCTCTGCGGGAGTGCGATGAGATCGGTGGGGACAGGATCCTGGCGCGCACGCTCACGAGCAATCACGCGCTCAGCACCGCAGTTCAGGATCGGCTTCGCCGCGCGGCGGGGCGCGTCATCCAAGGCGGGCCGTAAAGGCCCGCCCTACGACTGCCGCCCGCCCTACGACGGGGGCGCGGGGCGGCGCACAGGCATCCACCCGTTCTCGAAGCGAGCTCGAAGAATGAGCGTGACCACGGCGCCGTAGCTACGCACGCCGGCTTCGACGCGGTTCGCCTTCAGATATTCGTCGTACACTTTCCAGCTTGCGCGCTGCAGCGCCGGCAGCTCGCCGCGGCGCAGCCGCGCAATGACCGCGTTGACGTCCTGCCGCGGCCCGGTCGCGAGCGCCGCGCCCAACCGGGCCCGCTCGCGATCGTTCACTTCCGCGCTGATTTGCCAGTACAGGTACAGCCAGCCGCTGTACTGCGCCGGGGGCGTCGCGCGAACGCATGTCAGCCATCCGACAAAATTCGCCTCGGCTTCGTCGGCGTACCCCGCGAGATGCCCCCACTCGTGCGCGGCCACGAATGGACGCTCGAACGGAAGCAGATCCGGATTCGCGAGCACCTCGAGGCCGAATGGATTGATCATCCCGTCCACGCTGGTCCACCGGAAATAGGAACCGAGGAGCGTGCGCTTCAGCCGCCCTGCGTGAACGGGCGCCGTGTCGCTCAGCGCTCGCTGCACGTCGGCGAAGGCGTTGAGGAGGTCCGGATCCTGCCACTCGGGAACAGGCTGCGGCCCCGAGTGGGCGGCGGCATACGTGGTGTTCATCGCGTCGACCGCGCGGAGCCCGAGCTGCGCCACATCTTCGGATGACGGGGCGGCGCGCTCGAGCATGAGCCTCTCCGGCATCGGCACGCGGCGATAGTTGAATCCCCAGAGCAGCAGGAACAGCAGATAGACGCCCGCCGCGGCGGCAGCGACATGCGCGACGGCGCGAAGCAGGGGGCCAACGCTGCGGCTCCGCGATGACTCACGCACCGCTCTCGTCAACGTCACGGCCAGGGCGATGGCGGCGCCGGCGAGCAGAATATCGAGGATCGCGAACGGCAGCAGGTTCGATACCGACGTGAGCGCTCGCTCGAGCAGCGGGTACACGCCGGATGAGAACCACCGTTCGACCAGCCTTGCCGGGAGCGGCGCCAGCGCGAGCGCCAGGGCGAGGATGACTGCCGCGAGCTCAACTGACCGCCCAACCGTCCAGACCCTTCCATCCATCCGCCCCGGATTGTAGCGGCGAGCGCGCCCTGGGTCAGTACGCGCTGCCGAGGAAGGGCACCATCCTGCCGAAGTCGAGCACGAAGAACCAGGATGCCGCGAGCGTCATTTCCTATGGCTGCGCCGCCGTGGCTTTCCGCACATTCTCCGGCACCGGCATCACGACATAGACGTTGCCGGTCTCGGTCTCCCTCGTCGTGAGGTCGCGGACGGTGACGCCGTTCCGCTTCTCCACGAGCTTGCCCGGCATGAACGCTTCGATCTGGTTCAGCGGATTGTTGAAGTCCGCATAGTCCGCGTAGGTGAACTCCATCACGAGGTTCCCCTGGCGAACCTCCACACGCTCGGCCTGATTCTGCGCGCTGAGCGTGGCCTTCGCGATCGCGCCAGGAACGCCCGGAATCGGAAAGGTCACGACGGGCTTCCCCGTGTCGTACGCGACGGTCGTCTTGTCACCACCGGCGACAGCCGCCTTCGGCGCCCCCTGCGGACTCGCCCAGAGGCGAATCAGCCGCTCGTCGCGCACCGCAGGCTTCGGCGTCGCCTTCCCTTTGCCTGGGACGATCTCCGCACCCACGATGTCCTCGTCCCAGGCGTACTGGCCGCTGACGACTTCGATGGCGCTGTACTGCTGGCCGTTCGCGCGCGTGCACGTGTACTGGATCCGCTGACCCGCCAGCTGATAGTTGTTGCTCATTCGGTACTTGGTCAGCCTGCACGGCTGTCCATCCACCTGAATCGTGCCGGAGGCCTGGTACTCGAGCGTTGCGACGGACTCCCTCTCCTGCGGGCCCCGCAGCATGCCCATGTACCACGTCCAGTTGAAGAGCACCGCCTTCAGGTCCTTCGCCCCAGGGGCCGGTGTGTATCGGCTGGCGGGCGCCTGCTGCTGCGCTCCACTCACCGCCTGTCCGAAACCGGCAACACCGATCGACGCCGCGGCGATCGCCGTGCCGATGAATCCGCGCTTCATTCGCATGGGGCCTTCATCCCGGATGACGATCAGTGGCGGATCTGCGTGACCATGTTCTCGTGGTCGTAATCCTTGCAGGGCGTGGGTTCGGGCAGCAGCCCCGCATCGGGATTCGGATTCAGCCGCATCTGCCGCGCAGCCGGCGTCCACGGCTGCGCGAGGACCTCGGGATCTTCGACCGTCACCTCGTAATTCAGCGTGTTCCCCTCGCGACGGAAACGCTCAATCGCGCGCATCTTGTCCGAGTGGAAATACCCGCCCTTGTCGAACCACGTGAGGTCGTTGAACGCGATCGAGTCGATGATCAGCGTGTCGCCTTCCCAGCGGCCGACGGAGTGCCCCCAGAAGTACACGTCCAGTGACTTCACCGGATCGTGCTTGCGGCCATCGGTCGGAATGATGCGGTAATCGCCTCCTCCGTAGAACAGCACGATGTCCTTGGCCGTCTGGATAATTCGCGTTGGAGCTCCGGCCCGCGGAATCCCGGCCGGCTGACACAGGAAGATCGGATCGTACTTGTTCGTCCACATGTCGAGCTGCTGCACCTTGTCCCAGTACTCGGGCTTGTAGATGGGACGGTTGGCGTTCAGCCGCGCGGTGAACTCGCCGTCTTCCGACTGATTCGTGTACTCGCTGCACTTCACCTGATTGGGCGCGCACCGGCGCGACGGGAAAATCTCAGAGAGGTTGCCGCTCCCATCGTCATCGACGGGACGGGCCCCCCCGCCTCCGCCACCACCCCCCCACATCCCGGTCAGATCCGGGTGGCCGTCCGGCATGCGCGGCGTTGCCGCTGCGGCCGGCGCAGCCCCATTCGACTGGGCACGCGCAGACCCGGCACACGCAAGCGCGGCTGCCACGACGCATGCTGCAACGCTGAAGAGAAGAATTCGACGCGTCATGATGAATCGCCTCAGTTGCCGTTCGGATCGCCAAACCAGAACGTCAGTTCCTTCTTGTCCGGGAACACCAGCACCCGCAGGAAGCCCATCGGGTTGCCGTTCCGCGCCGCAAAGCCCTTCACCGTATAGGGCGCACCCACTTCCAGCGATCCTGGTCCCGTGCGGGCCAGCCCTTTGGTCCGAAGCGTGCCGGCGTTGGTCGTCTGAAAGACCCACTCCGTTACCGCACCATCCGGCCCCTTCACGTCGAGATGGAGCATCGAATGAGGATTGATGAACTCCATCTTCTTGAGAGTCCCCGTGATCTCGACGGGCTTGTCCATGTCGTATTGCGCGGCGATCGCATGATGCGCCGCCACCGGCACGGCCGCCATGAGCAGCCCGCAGACCGCCAGGACGCCGAAAGAACGCGTGCTCATTTTT
>JAHFUO010000157.1 GCA_023265015.1 Acidobacteriota bacterium
GTTGAGTCCAGCTCCAAATGTCGCAGCTACAGAGAAGCCAGCCACGTCAGTAAGCGGCGTCGTCTCGCCACCCGGCTTTCCCTCGATCGCGAGCCACGATCGGCGGCTCACACAGTTTCATGGCCGCCTCTTTCATGCGCACCGTGATTTCCGCGTATCGATTCGCGGTCTCCAAAACTGACGAATCCGAGCCAGCCGCGGATCACGTTCGCCTCGACGTCGGCTTCGAGGAGATGGACGGCCGCCGTGTGTCGTAACACATGAGGAGTGATCCGACCCTCACAGTGAGCGCAGGAAGGCCATGAGTCCTGGCTGCTTTCGCCAGTGCCTGCGCGAGTCCTCTGGAATCGAGCACTCGCCCAGCGCCTTGGCTTTCATCGCGAGATCGACTTCGGCGTAGATGTTGGTGGTGTCCAACGACACATGGCCGAGCCAGGCGCGGATCGTGTTGATGTCGACGCCCGCGCGCAGCAGGTGGACGGCTGTCGTATGCCGGATCACGTGCGGGCTGACGCGCTTGGCGGCGATCGACGGGACGCGCTGCGCCGCTCGCGCCGCGTGCCGTTTCACCAGGTCGTAGATGCCAAAGCGCGTGATGGCTTCGCAGCGGCGATTCAGGAAGACGGGCTCGTGACCGCCGCGCGTGGCGACGAGCGTCTTGAGTACGCTCGCCGTCGACGGCCACAGCGGGCACAGACGTGTCTTGTTCCCCTTCCCGAGGAGTTTGGCCGCTGGCGACGTGCCAAGGTCGAGATCAGCGACGGTCAGACGTGCCGCTTCGTCAGCGCGAGCGCCCGCGTTGTACAGAAACAGAAGGAGCGCATGGTCGCGGGCTCCCTGGCGCGTGCGGCGGCCCGGCGCCGCGAGCAGGGCGTCCATCTCCGGTTTCTCGAGGTACGGCAGTGTGCCCTTCGCCGCCTTCTTGATCGGAATGGCGGTGAGTTCGGCGCACCAAGCCAAGTGCTCGGGACTGCGCGTCCCGATGAAGCGAGCGTAGGCGTGTATCGCCGCGAGCCGCTGGTTGCGCGTGGACACCGAGCAGTGCCGCTCGTCTTCCAGGTGCGCCAGGAAGCGACGAACGACGTCTGGCGCGAGATGTTCAATCTCGAGCTGATCGATCTGGTGGCCCAGCCGCTTCGCCGCGAATGGCAGCAGCAACGTCATGGCGTCGCGGTAGCTCGCCTGCGTATTCCGGGACAAGTTGAGATCCGCGACGATGTGCTCCAAGAGAAAGCGTCGTACCCAAGGGGCAACGAGATTCTTGCTGGTCATGGCTGGACCTCCACTCCGACGTAGGTTTCGAACCGCCGGCCCGCTTCGCGCAGGAGGTCCGGCGTCATCGTCAAATAGTGTTGGGTCTCGGCGAGGCTGATGTGACCGAGGTACGTCGACAGCTTCGGAAGGAGGAGCTGCACGTCAGCGCCCTGACGGTACCAAGCCACGAGCCTGTGCACGGCAAAGCTGTGCCGCAGGTCGTGCAGACGCGGCTGAAAATACGCGCTGTCACTTCGACGGAGGCCGATGCGGCTACGCAGAATCCGAAAATATCGCTCCGCGGTGTACAACGAGATCGGGATCCCGTCCCGCCGAAGCAAGAAGGCGTTTCGAGTCGGAGGCCGCCGGATGACCGCCAGTCGCGTGCCGGCGTAGAGGTCCAGCGCCGACGAGAGCCTCGGCCCAATCGGCACCCATCGGGTCTTGAAGAATTTCGTGTTTCGCACCAGGAGCATGTTGGTGTGAAGGTCCACGTCTTCGAGGGCGAGCGCGAGCGCCTCGCCGAGGCGAAGTCCTGCGCCGTAGAGCAGCAAGATCAGTGTCCGAAACGTCAGCGCGGGAATCGTGGCAGGCTGCCCGTTCTTCGGATGCGGACGGTCCAGCGCCGACGTCGCGTCCAGCATGCGCCGCAGTTCTTCCTCCGAGTAGATGTAGGGGGTGGCGTACGCCGGCCGCTTCGGGAGGCGGTACGCCACCGGCGAGGTGGACATGAGACCGCGCTGCATGGCGAAGCGGAACAGCCCCGCCAGGGTGTAGTGCTTCTGGTGCCAACCGGAGGTGATCAGTCCAGACCCCTTCAAGAACGCCCGCACGGCGTCTTGGGTGACGTCGTTGACCTCAATAGCGCCGGTCACGCGAGCAAACGTTCGGAGGATCATCGCACCGTTCCGGAAACGCAGCCCCGTCGAGCGCTTCACGATCACGTACTCTTCGACGACTTGAGTGAGTGTCATGCGAGCCCTCCCAGGTCGAAGGCCGCGACTTCGCGCAGCCCTTGGAGGTCCACCTTGGCGTAGATGCGTGTGCTGGTCAGGCTGCGATGACCGAGGTGATCGGCGATTTCCTTGAGCGACAGGCCGCGCGCCATGAGATGTCCGGCGCACGCGTGGCGGAGGACATGAGGACCGCGACGCGGCACCTGAAGGCCGAGCCGCGTGATGCGCTCCGCGACGACTGTATACAGGCTTTTCGAGGTCATCGGTCCGATGGGCGCCCGGATCTTCAGAAACAGCTCGCGACACGCGCGTCGCGGCCGGGCCTCTGTGAGGTACCGGATGATCGCCTGTCCGACGACGGGCATGAGCGGATAGACCTGGGAACGTCCCGGCTTGGAGCGACGGACCGTCAGACGGTCGTGCTCCCAATCGACGTCGTCAAGGCGCAGCGCAGCGACCTCACCGGCCCGGAAGCCATAGACCGCCAACAGCAGGAGAATCGCGCGGTCTCGGACGTCCGTCGGGTCATCGGACGCCGCGTCCTGGATCAGCCGATTGACGTCCTCCCATGAGGGACCGATGGGCAGCCCGTTGTCACGATAGATATGTGGACCATGCAGGGTGTCGGCGAGTCCGGCGGCGCACCATCCGCGCCGCTCGGCGTGGCGGATGAACGCACGTACGGCGTCGGTGTGAATCTTGATCGAGACGCGCGAGAGTCCCTGCGCGTGCAGGTGCTGGAGATAACCGTCGAGATCCCGCGGGCTCAGACCAGGCACTGGCGCTTGACCCTCGTGGAGCCAGTCGAGGAATCGGCCGACATGCCAGCGCCGGGTTTTCAATGTGCCGCGCGAGAGCCCACGCTCCTCGGTCATCCACCGCTCGAAGTCGTCGAGCAATGCGGCGTACGGTCGCGGGCTGGGCCCTTGCGGCTGGAGGCGCCCCAGGAAGAGGACCCATCGAGTCGTGACACGGAGAAACTCGCGGCGGTACTCGCGCGCGTCGTCACGGACACCTGCCTGACGGCGGGTCATTTCGATGCGACCCGCGGCGGCTTCAAGGCGCTTCTGATCCACCTCCAGCCCACCATGCGCGTGCAGGTCACAGGCCGCGGTCACCACGATCCCGGCGATCCGACGGAGCGCCACCTTGCTGAAGCCCTCCTCGCCGCAATGCGCGAGGAATCGTTCACGCTCGACCGCGTACGGCGCGATCGTGTGGAACACGAGGTCCGACGTCTTTACGAACAGCTTCTCGAACATGAGCCACCCTCCTTGACGGAATGCCGTCCAAGGGTGGCCGACTTATGTTGTGTTGGGAAGGAGAAGGGCCGACGGCGTGCAGCGGATGCAGCCGCTACCCCACATAACTACGGCCGCAACATAACCACGCTTATGTTGGGCAGAACATAAGCGCGGGTTGACCAGTACGGAATCGAGAGTGCCGCGCCCAACCTCGTGATACGCGATCACTTGATACTTCGTCGTCAGGCACAAGATCGCGAACACTTCCGAGGGTTCGTCCTGCAGCAGCGTCATCAGTGCCGATGCGGCCTCCGACGGACGACCGAGCGATCGTCCGACAATCACCGGTTCGCCAGCGTGATCTTTTCGGACCGCATATCGTATCGTGAGCTCTCGAAGTTTCATCGTCTGCGTCTGCATGGCCGTGTCCTCCGCATGTGCGCGTTGTGGTTCCTTCGCGACTTCAGGAACC
>JAHFUO010000158.1:0-1337 GCA_023265015.1 Acidobacteriota bacterium
CGAGACCGCTCACGATTTGCCGCGCGAAGTGCAACGCGCGCGCGATTGGCAGCTTGCCGTCGCGGCGCAGCACCGTCGCGAGGTCGTCGCCCTGCACGTACGGCATCGTGATGTACTTGACGGCGTCGATCTCGCCCAGGTCGTGAATGCGGACGACGTTCTTGTGCGTGACCTGGCGGGCGAGGAGCAGCTCGTTCTTGAAGCGCTTTTCGGCCTCCGGCGACGCGCCGCGTCGCCGGTCGGCGCGAATGACCTTCAACGCGACGGCGACGCTGAGCTCGGCGTCCCACGCCTGATAGACGGCACCCATGCCGCCGACGCCCAGCAGCTTGATGATGTGATAGCGCGGACTGAACGACTGCCCGACCTTGAGCGGTCCGGCGGCTGCGCGGGAAGGCGAGTCGGCGCCGGTCACGCCCGTCTCGGCGCCGGTTCTCGTGCGGGTGACGGACAAGTCGCCGGTGGCGCCCAATTCGGGGCCGGCCCTCGTTCTGGTGACGCTGAGGTCGCCGGTGGCGCCCGTTTCGGCACCGAGGCCCGCCCTGGTGACGGTGAGATCCCCGGTGGCGCCGCCAGCGACGCCGTCCGCAAGATTGCCCATACTGCTAGTAACGCCGCCGGTGACCGGACCGAACGAGGCGCCCGGGGGTAGTCCCGTGGTGTCAACGGCCATGACGTCAGCCGCAACGGACTGGCGCTCGACGGCTGCCCCACACGCGGAGCAGCGGCCGGCGTCGGCAGGCACCGAGCGGCCACAGCGAGGACACACCATAAAACTTGATGGATAACTATGGATGATTATGGCGCGCCGGCTCCCGCCGTGCCAAGGGAGATTGTCTGCGAGCGAGGTTCTCAAGGTTCTCAGGGTTCTCAAGGTTCCCAAGGTTCGCAAGGTTCGCAAGGTTCGCGAGGTTCTTCCGGAGAACCCGGAGAACCCGGAGAACCCCGCGAACCCCGAGAACCCTGAAGAACCCTGAGAACCCCGAGAACCCCGCGAACCCCGCGAACTCCGCGAACCCCGCGAACCCCGCGAACCCCGAGAACCCCGAGAACCTCTTCTAGAAGGCGTGGTGGCGGACGTCGCGCGCCGACACCATGAAGATCACGTCCTCGGCAATATTGGTCGCGTGATCGCCGATCCGTTCGAGGTGGCGGGAAATGAGGATGAGATCGAGCGCCGGCTCGACCGTCCCGGGATCCTGCAGCATGTAGGTGAGGAGCTCGCGGAAGATCTGCGTCTTGAGCGCTCGGTGCCGCCGGCGGATCCTGGAGCCGCATCCGCTCACCGTATCGCGCCACGGTTTCGCCGCCGTTTCCGGCGTGTAAATTCGGTGTAA
>JAHFUO010000158.1:1437-3907 GCA_023265015.1 Acidobacteriota bacterium
TATTGTCGACGATCTCGCCGTCCGTCCTGGCGATGGCCGTCCCCTCGGTCACGAGCCAGAGGTCGGCGGTGCCTTCATGCGTCGCAGGCGGATCATTGTCTAAGACGATCCGAACGTTGGCGCTGATGTTCGCCGGTCCGTTGTACAGGCGGGAGTTGATGCGTTTGTTCGCCTCGTTGTCCTTCCACCTCGCCTGGAGGTCCGCGTTCGTCCAGAAGGCAGTCTTGTCGGTCGGCAAGTCCGGCACCGGTGGCTGGGCCGCCGCCGCCCCTCGTCCCCGTTGACCCGCTGGTTCGGCCGCCGCCGCCGCCCCTCGTCCTCGCTGACCTGCTGGTTCGGCCGCCGCCGTCGCTCCCCGTTGGCCCGCCGGCTGAGTCGACACCAACCCAATCGTGTCGAAGCGCATGAGCCACGCCCTGAATCCCTGGATGTCCGTGAAGTGGTGCGGCACGCCCGGCGGAACATAAAGAATGTCACCAGGATGCACCGTTCGCTGAACGCCGTTGCGAATCGACCGGGTGCCGCTGTTCTCGACGATCTCGCCGTCCGTTCTGGCGATGGCCGTCCCTGCCGTCACGATCCAGAGGTCGGCGGTGGTGTCGTGCGTCGCCGGAGGATCGCCGTCCAACACGATCCGAACGTTCGCAGTGATGTTCGTTGGTCCCTCGAACAGACGAGAGTTGTTGCGTTTGTTGGCTTCGTTGTCCTTCCACCTCGCCTGGATCTCCTCGCTCGTCCAGAAGGCGGTCTTGCCGATCGGCGCGGCCGGCACGGCCGCCGCCCCTCCTCGTTGGCCCGCCGGCTGAGTCGCCGCGGCCCCTCCCCGCCGGCCCTCCTGCTGACCGCGCGCCACCGCTCCGCTCAGTCCCACGAGGCCGATCACGCCGATGACGACGATAGTGTATTTGCGCATGACTGAAGAGTGTCCCTCCCGTCGACCTGATTGGTCAAGTCGATTGTTCGCACCGCCGACGCGGTCCGCCTGCCGCCTTCGCGCGTTGCGCTCCGGCGAGCCTCGCCGAAGCGAAGCGGGGGCGGGAAGGCGGACACTGCAACTGAACCGTGACGCACGACGGTCCGCCTAAAAGGCGGACACTACGTACGGACCGGGATCATCGCTCGTAGCGCAGGACGTTAGCCCTGCCCGCATCTTCAGCGCGCCAGCGCCGGTTCCGCCGGCCGTTCGGATGGTTCCAGGAACGCCGCGACCTGACGGCGCAGTTCGGCCTGAATATGGTCGATGGATCGCCGCGCATCAACCGTGCGGAAGTGGAACTCGTCGGCCATCGAGCCGTACTCGCGCAGCAGCTTGTTCTGGTAGGCGCGGAAGCTGTCGTAGATGTCGTCGCCGTGCTTCAAGTCCATGCCCGATTCCCAAAAATCCATGCCGCGCGCCTGGAGGACGCGACTGATCAGCGTCTCGACGTCGACCTTCAGATAGAACACGAGGTGAGGCGCGATGGCGAATCCGTACAGGCTTCGGAGCCACGGCCGATCGATGCCGCGCACGCCGGCCCGCGCCAGCGCGGTAAAGATGTAGCGGTCGGACAACACCACGAACCCGGCCTTGAGCGCCGGAATGATTTCCTTTTCGAGGCGGTCGGCGAAGTCCGTGGCGTACAGCAGCACGAACGTCAGCTTGTTGAGGGTATTGCTCGACTTGGCGAGCTCGATGGTCGGCTGCATGAGCGGCGACCGCGTCCAGCCGGTCTCGACCACGCCGTAGCCTTTGATCTCGAGCCACTCGCGCAGCAGTTGGACCTGCGTGCTGCGGCCGACGCCGTCAGTGCCTTCGATGGCGATGAGCTTGCCGGGGTAGCCGTCGATCGGCAGATAGGGAATGCCCCGGCCGTAGTACCGCCCGGCTTGAATGCCGCCGTTGGCGCCTTCGAGGGCTCCGGACGCGGCGTCAGGCGGGCTGCTCATCGACACTCTCCACGTTGGCCGCCGGCACGTGCCGCGCAATCAAGTTTCGGACAAACCGCTGCTGTTCGGTGATGCTGCCGACCGCGTTCACGACGTCGAGGCCGAACTCGTCGACGAGGCGATCGTACTCGTCGAGCACTTTGCCTTGAAAGAGCCGGAAGCTTTCCACCGGGTTCGCGCTCCAGCCGAGGTCCATGCCTGCCTCGTAGAACTTGAGTTTCACGCGCCGCGCCATCAGGCGATCGAGCGATACGTCGATCGGAACCCGAAAGTACAGCGTGAGATCCGGGCGCACGGCAAAACTGTAGAGCTCGCGGACCCACTGGCGATCGACGCCGCGTGTCGCGTCGCGCGCGAACGCCGTGTACGCGTACCGATCGGCGAGCACGATCATCCCCGCTTTGAGCGGCGGGATGATTTTGTACAACAGCCGATCAGCGAAGTCCGTCGCGTGCAGCAGGCTGAACGTCATCGGGGTGAGCGCGTTCTTCTTCTTGCCGGTCTTGGTCGCCGCCTTCACGAGGGCGGACGAGTTCCATTCGGT